>QIAP01000217.1 GCA_003225075.1 Acidobacteriota bacterium
GCGAGAGATTCCGAACTCCCGGCACAGTTCCGCCATGGGCTCGCCGGCTAGCCGGCGAGCCACAAACTGAAGCCTTTCGTCCATCACCGAACACTCCTTCCACGGCATCACTTCCTCCCCAAAAGGGGAAAAAGTGTAACCTATGTGTCCGGTACGATCTGTTACCTATGTCTCGGGTCGCTCATGCATACAGGTCCTTCGACTTCGCTCAGGATTTCGCCAGCGGGCTCAGACGTGCATGATCGCGGATTTGGAAAAAGCCTGAACGATAGCTGTGGATGATCGGCAAGCAGCAATAACCCCGTGCAATGGCCGCATCGAAAATCAGCTGATGCGGAGGCGGATTCAGGATGCCGTTCAGTCCAGAACGGCACTTTCGTGCCACTGCTGTTCCCGGCGACAGGAATTCATGATTGTGGGAGGCCAATTCTGCGAGTGAGATCTTTGAAGCGGCCGTCGGAGCGGAGACTATCGAACATGGGCCACACATTGGAAAAAACCAGGTCATGTTCGCGCCCCACGTATGCCTTTTCCAACCAAACGAAGGCGGTGTTTTTGTCTCCGAGTTCGCTATAGACAACCGCCACTAACCACGGCGAAACATATGAGCGCCGCTTCAATTGTTGAAGAGCGTCGATTGCGGCGGTGCGATCTGCCGCGAGTGCTGAAACCTGTCCTATTAAACCGAAGCACTTCCGCCGGCAGAATCCGGTCGCTCTTCCAAGTTCCGCAATGGCGAGGGAAAATTCGTGCTTCTGTTCGTAACTCAGGCCGAGGCATACATGAGCAGGAAAGTAGCTAGGATCGATCTCCGCGACTTTACGGGCTTGTTCGATTGCCTCGTCGTATCGTCGCGCCCAGTACAGTTGCCATGCCACATCTGTAATCGCCGCGAATGACAAAGGATCGATCTGCAAGGCTTGCTCAACCCGAGCCACAGCCTCGTCAGGATGTCCCATTGCGTTCAGGAAACTGGCATAGCTGCTTTGTGCCCCTACCGAGTTAGGGTTGAGTTGAAGAGCGATCTGAAATTCCTTCTCGGCACCTGCAAAATCCCAATCGTAGAGAAACTTCACATTGCCTAATGCTGTGTGGGCTTCTTCGGATGTCTCGTCTAGGGCGAGCGCTTTGAGGGCGGCGTCCTTGGCGGGGGGGAAAGCCTGCTGCGGGGAAAGGTAGATCATGTGGCCCAAGGAAATGTAGGCAGATGCCAAGCCAGCGTAGGCCGACGCTTTGCCAGGTTCCCTTTTTATAGCCTGACCAAAATAAGTGACCGCCTTCTGTAAATCTTCAATGGTTCCTTTCTCGGCAAAGTAGTGGCCCCTGAGGTAGGCGTCTTGCGCCTCTGGATTCAAAAACGGTTGAGTTTTCGCCGCCGCCCGCTGTTGCGGCGTGAGTTTAGCTCGAACCTGGTCAGCAATGGTGGTAGCAACTTCCGACTGCAACCCCAATACATTGCGGAGATCGCCCTCATAGCTCTGAGCCCACAGGTGCTTATCCGAGCGTGCGTCCAGCAACTGGGCCGTGATACGCACCCGGTCGCCTGATCGCATGACACTTCCTTCCACCACGACGTCGACGTTTAGCTCACGGGCGATCTGCGGCATAGGCTTATGCACCCCCTTGTATTGCATGGCCGATGTGCGGGAAATGACTCGTAGGGTCCCAATCTGTCCCAAGTCCGTAATCATCACGTCAGTCATACCATCCGCGAAGTAATCCTGTGATGGATCACCGGAAAGATTCTCCAACGGCAGCACGGCCAGCGAGTGAACTTCTCGAGCGTCGTGGCGGGCGCGGTGGTCCCGGGAGCGAAGGAAGAGTACCCCTGCGAGGACCAGGGTCAGCCCAATTGCCAAAATGCCAGCAAAGAGCCGCACGTGCAGATTTGATCCGGAGCTCCGCCGCGCTAAAGTCTCTGCACTGGACCTGTGTGTGTCAGGTTCTGGCGCATGGATCGTTTCGGTAGCCGGTGGCCAATCGTAAACATGGCCCAAACGGCGTTGGGCAGAGCCCTCCGCAACGTCTCTTGTTACTGTCGCAATGAATCGGTAACCAACGCGCGGCAAGGTCTCAATATATCGGGGGCTTTTTCGTCCCGTGTGACGACGTGTCCCGGGCGCCCGGTCAAGAGCAGCAAGACACGCAGTGGCTGCGGTTGCAATTTGATCGGGATTCCGTACTTGAAGAGCTTGCCCGCAAGTGCGTCCAGTTCAAACGCGCCAAATCTGACCTTGGGCGAGACTGACAGAGGCGACTTCATGAACGTCCATCCGCACAAGCAATCCGCGCATTCTAGCACTATGCAAAAGGAGCAGCGTGAAATAGTCAAGGTGGGAGGATATGGGCTTTATTCTCAATGATTTGGACCCTAACACACAACTAACGGAAAGCTAACAACGCAGTCATTGTCACGATTGTCTGTGGGGAATAGTTTTCGCCTCCATCGGCTGACCCAGTTCTGGAAAATCTCAGCCTGAGGAGCGGCACCATGCACTCGAAAGCCCTCACTTTCATGTCAACGATAACTTTCTTGGCTGTCCTGGCAGTACAGCTTCCAATGCGGCTGGCTGCCGAGGATGAGAAGGAACGCAAACAGCCTCGCTACAAGCTCATCGACTTGGGCACGTTCGGCGGCCCGCACAGCTACGGCTCCGTGAATGGCGACGGAATCAGCCTCATCAACAACTCAGGGGTGGTCGCGTCATTCGCGGACACCGCCCTTCCGGATCCCAACACACCACTTTGCTTTGTGCCAGACTGCTTCTTGGCCCACGCCTTTCGCTGGAGGAATGGTGTAAAAACCGACCTAGGCGCTCTTAAGCGCATGAATAGCAGCGCCGCTGGCTCGATCAACAACCGCGATTGGATCACCGGCCAATCGGAGAACGGCAAAATCGATCCATTGCTGGGCTTCCCCGAAGTTCGTGCCGTACTTTGGAAGCACCATCACATCATCAATCTGGGAACGCTCGGAGGTGAGGAAAGTTTAGGGGTGTATGTCAATGATCACGGACAGGTTGTCGGAATTTCAGATAATGCGGTGCCTGATCCCTTCTCGATGTTCGGCATCGGAGTACAAATCCGAACATTCGTTTGGGACGACGGTGTGATTCAGGACATCGGCACACTAGGTGGTCCTGATTCTGTGCCTGGGGCTAGCTGCAACAATCAGCGCGAAGGGCTCATAGTGGGAGCTTCCTATACCAGCTTTACGCCAAACGAGGCGACCGGCATCCCCACGCAAGACCCATTCCTTTGGAAAAATGGCAAAATGATCGACCTCGGTAACCTGGGAGGCACGCTGAGCTTTGCGCAATGCGCGAACAACAGAGGCGAAGTCATCGGCATGTCCAATCTGGCAGGCGATGTGGTGGGTCATGCCTTCCTTTGGCGCCACGGAGTAATAAAGGACTTGGGCACACTAGGGGGGGATAACTCCCAGGCAATCTGGATCAACGATGCCGGTGACATTGCTGGCTCGGCGGATCTCCCGGGAAACGACCTTCATGATGCAGTCCTCTGGAGGCACGGTAAAATTTTGGATCTTGGGACTGTATCAGGCGATCCGTGCAGCCGCGGCCGCGGAATCAATTCCCGGGGACAAGTCGTGGGCGGGTCTTCCGATTGCCACAACTTCTTGCGCGCATTCTTGTGGCAGGAGGGCGGACCAATGCTCGATTTGAACACCCTCATTTCACCTGGCTCCGGCTTGCAACTGACGAACGCAATCAACATAAATGATCGTGGAGAGATAATTGCCAAATCCGTCCCACTCGGCGTTACTCCCATCGACGACGAAGACCTTGGACACCTTGTTCTGCTGATCCCTTGCGAATCCGACGATAATGAAGGCTGCGAGACCGACACGACAGCCGCAAATAGGGCATCTCCCAACACCTTTGTACCCGTAACCAGAAACATGCCAGCACCAGGATCCCAGCGTGCGCTGACTCCACGAGAGAACGTGGCCATATGGAGGCAAGGCTGGCTCGGCAGTATCACTTTCCGAGTGTCACGGCGCCAAAGAATTGAATACCGACGATGAACAGGTGCATCCAAGAAGACATTTGGCAAGCTCCTGGGGCCGTCGTTGCAAGAAATACGATTTCTTGGGACAAATCGTTCATGGTTCTCTTCGTCGTACGGAAGTTGATTTTTCGGGTTCTCCTGGTCTAGATTGCCGAGTCGGGTCTCGGATTGTGCATGACGTGGAGGAACCGGATTTTGCGGGATTTGAAAAAGAAAAAGTGCGGCAATTCGCGCTGTGTGAGTTTGGAAGAATTGGTGGGATATTGAAAGCGACGCAAATGGCGAGGTGGGCATCTATTCCGCAAACAAAAGTTCTCCACAGCGCTTCCCAGTGGTTGCGTCGTGGGTGTTCGTGATAGGGAATGCCGTTGGGTTCGCCATTTGGCACCCACTTGGATACTTGAAAAGGATTCTGATAAGCCTCGCGGTAATTGTGCTGATAAGGGGAACTGGATCGGCGATAGATCTATCAAGTCCTATTTCGCTACGAGAGTTCTAAAATCGTCTGCTAGGGCCGACCAATTCTTTTCAAGCACTTGCAGTCACGTCAACGCCCAAAAAAGCGAACACCTGGACTGAATTGTTGCTACGAGGCAGGGTATGGCGATGCTTAGCACTCTTTAGGTGCGCCAACAGCAGAGACTCTCTTCACCAACCAAAACATCGGACAACTCGCCAAAAGTATAGTCAACCCGTAAAGGCTGCGGCGTGTGTCAGCCGCGAACGCAGCACCCAAAAACATCAGTGACAGCACCAGTACGAGGCCGACCGTCCAGGGATAACCCCACGCGCGATATGGGCGCGATGTTTCGGGTTCCTTCTTTCGCAACAGAAATACGGCGAGGTATGCAAGGGTGTACTTCGCGACGAAGAAAAATGCGCCCAAAGCTAAGACGAGCTGAAATGAACCGGATAAGATCATGGCGAAGAGCATCGCGGCCGTGATCCACAGACCCACAGCGGGTGTGCCGCCCGAGTTGACCTGCGTAAGCTGCCGGAATCCAGCGCCGTCCTCCGCCATGACATACAGCACACGGCTGCAATCGAGCAGAGTGGCATTAGCCAAGGCCAGCAGTGAAACGATCATGAGCAGGTAAACAAGCATGTTG
>QIAP01000235.1 GCA_003225075.1 Acidobacteriota bacterium
CGCCTTCACTCCACCGAAAGTGACCTTGGTTGTCTGGAGCAAGCTGTTTCCAGAGATGACGACTGACGTCCCCACCGGCCCGCTCGTCGGACTGAAGCTCGAGATAGTGGGAGTCACTCCGAATTTCGCGCTGCTGGTGAGAGTGCCGCCCGGCGTCGTCACCTGCACAAACCCGCTAGTAGCGGCGGTAGGCACAGTTGCCGTCAAATAGGTGTTTAAGACGACTGCAAAAGTAGCGGAAACGCCGTTGAATTTAACAGCCGTGGTACCGGTAAAGCCGCTTCCCAGAATCCCGATTGTCTTGCCCACTTTCCCCAACGTGGAGACTAGTTTCACAGACGGCGCCAAGCCGAGGTCTTCCGTGTAAACCACGCCGTTCCCCGTACTGCCCCCCAAGGGCGTCAGCCCGTAAATCTTGCCGTTGGTATGTTGCATGGGTGTGGCTTGTGGAGCTCCGCCGGTGGTGCCGGCGAAGGTATGCAACACCGAATAACTAGTGCCGGTTGAATTAGTCTTGAAAAAAACACCTTGGCTGGAAGTAGTGTTACCTAGCTGCGTATCACCATAGACGTTCCCGTCCGTCGCTACTACTGTCCCTGCCATCGGATCATTTCCATCGGCGGTATCCGTGGGATCGAAACTGTGCAACACAGTGATTGCCCCCGTGGGCGACATCTTAAAGACCACTCCTCGATTCTTCGTGCCACCCCCGGACGTGGCCCCGTAAAAATTTCTGTCGTTCCCCTGAAACACGGGTCCATAAGGACCGGAACCGTGAGTACCATCAAAACTGCGAAAAATCGTTATTTTTCCCGCAAGCGAGATCTTGAAAACCGTGCCGGCGCCGATAGCACCACCGTCGACCGTGGTGCCGTACAAGTTCCCATCCGCCGCTTGAATCACTGGAGAAAAAGACTGGCCTGGAATGGCGCCGAGCGGCGTGAACGCTCCCGACGGTGTGATTTTATAGGCAGTTGCAAATTCGGTAGTGCCGTAAAAGTTGCCATCTGTTCCCTGGACAGGTGGCCCCCACGGACGACCACCGTCGATACCGCCTGTGAAGGTGTAAAGAGTCGTCAGGGTCCCCCCTGGCGTAACTTTGAAGATCGTCCCAGTGGCGCTCGTTCCCTTCCCGCCGAAGCGCGTTGTGCCATAAAAATTTCCGTCGGTCCCGAGCGTCAATCCGCTTCGTGGGGAAAATCCATCGTCGCCGCCGGTGAAGGGGTAGACCACACTCAAGCTGCCAGCGGGCGTCATCTTGAACACGATTCCATCGCCGTTTACACCGGCAAGCGCTGTCCCGTACAGGTTCCCGTCCCGTCCTTGTGCGAGAAGCGCCGGACGGTCGGGACAACAACCGTTATTGCGTCCATCGAAGTCGTGTATGTCGGTATAGGTCTGCGCCTGCCCGGCACTCGCGGCGGCTACCGCAAACACAAGGCTAAAAACGAGGCCTAAAGTCACCCTAGAATGAAGCGATCCTTTGGGCTGGCTACTCATGACGAACTCCTTCTCCCGACATGGCTGTCAGGTTTCGACACAGCACTCGTGGCATGCCGAACTAGCTATGCAGGATCCAGACACGGTTTTGCCCATAAGCCTGAGGCGCGCGTCTGCAGATGCCCTTAGGGAGAGGAATTTCAAGGGCGAGCACTTCCGTCCGGTTAGTCCCGCCTGCGGCCATAATCTCAGCCTCAGGACTCCCGTCAAAACCCAAGCTTGGCGGGAAGTTTGCAAGAATCAGCTCTTATTGTCAAGAGCCCGGCGAACAAAGCGAGGCCAGCTGGGACGGATGCGAGGCGTTGAAAGGAGTCAACAGAAACGCGATGGTCCTAGCGACCGCATTCGTGGGGCTGTTTGTCGTCTTAGATTTGGCAGTCACCTGGTCGCATTACGCCTCAGTCCTCACTCTCTACCATAACTACTCCACAGCCACGAATGACACCCACCGGGCGGGTTACGTCGCCGCTGCCAACTATGCGTCCGCAATGCTGACGTCCCCTCTGGAAATCGTGTATGCGATAGTGACTCTGTCGTTTGGGATCCTCTTGACCGGCTTCGTGATGCTGAGGGGAGCGTTCAATAAGATCACGGCCTATCTGGGCTTGGCGACAGGCATCCTCGGGATCCTTTCGCTAACGGGCCTCAGTCTGATCATAATCGGCAATGCTCTCTTTGCCACGGCCTGGCTCTTTTTCGTAGCCTACAGACTCTACCGTCTCGCTCAGGAGTGATCCAACGTTCAAGCCATATGCTGCTAGTTGGTTCTCGCCACCTTAAAGCGCTTGCGGCAGAAGCCCCGGGGCACATCAATCTCAATTGAAGGCTGGATGTCCCAATCTGCGAACAGATCATGTGTAAGGGCGAAGCGTTTACCGATAGCTCCCGGTTGGTCGGCAAACAAGAAACTGAGAATCGATAACTTCAGGATGGCCCGTCAGAACGAAGCGGCTCGCGCGGCGGACGCTACCGCGTGTATGGACTCAAGCGTCGGAACTGTCCTCTTGAAGAACGGATGGGGCCGGAGGTAGGATGACGCAGATGGTTGCCAGAACTGCTACATGATGAAAATCAATACTAACGTTTTGGCCAAAGTCCCCGTCTGGCAAGGCTTTTCAGGCAGAAATCGATTGAATCCCCATAGCACCCCGCGTCCGCCGCACCCGCGAGCGGCTTCCTTCTGACGGCTGTATCGAAAGCGAACTCCCGAGCTAGGCTAACCGGAACCGTCGTGCCGTTCATGCAAGCAAAGTGGCATCGGGCAAGCGTCGATTCTTAGAGATTGAGAGCGCCCTGAACGCCTCCAGAGGGTCCAACTGTGAAAGGGCAGTGGTCAGGATAGTGGGAAAAAGATCTCCATTTCACCCCTCCACTGTCAACCACGTGGGGCCGAAATCATTTCTTGTCGGCACATTTTTCGACGGCAACAAGATATGAACAATTTCACGAACGAAAAAAAAGGAGCAAGCCTCTGCCCGCCCCTTTCTAGAAGGAATTTTGTTGCTACATCTTACCGGCTTGCTTGCGCTTGGACATCATACTAACGCTCAAGATG
>QIAP01000224.1 GCA_003225075.1 Acidobacteriota bacterium
GTCGCTCTTGTAGTCCACGGGGCGCTTTATGTGGCGCTCAAGACAGAAGGAGCGGTGAACGAAAAGTCGCGCAAGCTTGCCCGCCGATTGGTGCCGTTGCTGATCGTACTGACCGCGCTTGGCGTGCCCGTCACCGCTGCCGTGCGTCCGCGGACGCTGCATAACTTCAGCGAATATCCGCTGGCCTACGTGATTCCGCTGGTGGTTGCCGTGAGCCTTGCTGCCATGTGGGTCTTCGAACGTCGAGCGAAGGAGAAGGCCGCGTTTCTGAGTTCGTGCGCATACATCGCAACCATGCTGGCGGGCGTGGCTGTGGCGCTGTATCCCAGCCTGCTGCCGTCCAGCGGCGATCCCGCACGCGACATCACCATCTACAATGCCGCCACAGGCGAGTATGCGTTGCGCGTGGGGCTCATTTGGTGGGGTTTGGGGATGTGCCTCGCTTTCGGCTACTTCGTTTTTGTGTATCGCATGTTTCGTGGCAAGGTGCGGCTGGAAGAGGGGCATGGATACTGAGAAGTCGGACGCCCGACGCGAAACACGGATATCAGCATTGAACGGGACACGTTACGTTACGTTACGTTACGCTACGCTTCCGCGATAGAAGAGATTGCAGCCTGAGGTCGAGCGGAGTTGCTACCGCGCACGACCAATGTGCACTGAACCGAAGAAATCGTGATGTGGGGCGTCCTTCCTTGCATATCGAAAGACAAAGACGAGGCTCTGGGTGGATTGTCGGCAACCCTTACTTTGGGATTACTTCAGGGTTGCCCGTCATCCAGGAGCAATCCTCGCATAGCACTATACGACTTCTCATTGTCTATATCTATTTCGATTGGCGAATGGGGCTTGACTCTAAGCGATTCGAGCGTGAGTGCTTGGCTCAGAGAACTCCGCTCACCTCATAGAGCGTTTTCAGCCTCTCGTTTTGACATAAGAGTGGCGGGTTCTGCAAATAGGTTGGCGCAATCCGCTAGTGCGCTCCGGAGAAGATTAGTCCGGAGAGAGGATTTGAACCTCCGACCTCCTACGGTTTTACCTTGCTCTTGCCACTTAATTGACTCAATTTTGACCCAAGTTTTTCGCGCAGGGCAGCATTAAGTCGCTCCGATAAAAATACCGTCACTTCCAAGATGGCGCGCTGAGAGTCGTACACGGCGCTGTGCCGCAGTCCACCAGTTTCCGATTCCTCGTCTCGTGGCCAGAGGCATTCGCGGCGCGATAGCTGAATGATATTCCAAGTACCAGGAGGTGTTGCCTCGGCGAAAGTTTCGATGAAAGGCGCAGCAATAGCCACTTCCCAACCAAATGGGAGCAGCATGAACCCGAGTAAAAAAAGCAATATAGGTACCAGCAAAGTCGGTAGCAACGACGCGAAGAGCAGTCCCACATAGATCGCAAGCGGTGCGGTAAGGTAAGTAAACCAAACTGGAGCAATGGGCGGTCCAAGCCACTGATGGATACGTAGGGCAGACTGGACATGGCTGATCGCATCGAGGACAACAAATGCGCTGCCAAGAAGCGCTATCCTAATGCCAACAACGCCCGCACGCGCTCGAATCGTTGTCGCGTGTTGTGCGATTAGGCGTAACGGTCGGGCCGAGATTGCATTAACCAGTCGTATCGGAAACGCGGAGAGCCACGAAAAACAACCTGCACCACCGAGAGCGGCGGATGCCTCATCTCCAGTTGCTCGAAGAAGTAAGAGCCTTGTGTGCTTCATCGAGGGAAATTGAAGCTGCTCAGCGAGCTGTTTGGACCAGGTTTCCCAAAGTATGAACAACAAACAGCCGAGTATCGCCAACAAGCCTATTACCAGAGGAGCCGCTGAATTTTTGACTTGTCCGGACGCTATTAGGAGTGCAATCAAAAAAAGAGGCCAAGCGTTCAACATACCTAACCTTAATGTCTCGCCTCCCCCCCGACTTGCCTCCCGCGAATATACGTGCAGAAACGGCGTGGAGAAACACACAAGACCTGAAATCTTTGCCTCAAGAGTGTCATCCTGGAGAGCGTACATCGCAACATTCCCACCATGGCTATGCGCGATGATGAAATGTTCGGCTTCTGGGTGATCTAAGATGAGTTTCTGTAGATGTACTCTCAGTCGCTTTGCAGCGCTCAGACGAGCGGAAGCTTGATTCCAGCCGGACCAAGGGAAACGTGTGAGATGCAGTCGATCACCAAATCTTGTCCTCAACTGCTGACAAAGACGCGAGTCATCCTGTACCCACCGTGTATGACGTGCCCAGGTACCGTGCACCAATGTGATGATGATGTGATCGAAGGCCACGTTGTTTCAGGGTCGCAGCGCTAGAATGCCATGCATGTAGGCAGAAGTCGAGCGATGTTTAAAGCGAATTCAGCGCCATTTATATAGCCAACTGGCGAGTCGGGTAGTTGGCGCAAAATCGCCATAGCGTCACAATGTTGGATCTGGTCACTTGGTGGATTGTCGGCAACCCTTACCTTGGGATTACTTCAGGTTTGCCCGCGATCCAGGCACAATCGTGAAGGTCTCAGAAATGGCACATTCCATTGGAGCACGAAGGTAAGCCTTGCGGCGTCTTACGGGATATATCTCGTACCCGAACGACTTGGCTCGAAGGTGAACTCTTCAATGCAGACGGGATTCTGATCAAAGTCGCTGTAGCGAATCCACCTCGGCCGGACTACAAAATACGTGATGCCGGGCCAGCTCAGGTGGCTGCGGCACTCTGGCCATCTGGTGAAATACACTTCCTGGCAGTGTGCAAGCGCGGCTCCCTCGGGTTGGCGCACTTCGCCCTCGTACTGCACCGTGATTTCGTCTGTCCACCCAACCACGAACGAACAATTGGGAATTCGACATCAGATTCTGAAACTTGCGCGAACTCTTGACGGTATCGAAGATGATCTCCAATTCGGGAGTCACGGCAATTCCCACGAGGGCCGACTGCGGGCTGCCACCGGAAGAAAGGGTCCCCAGCACTCCAAGCTTCTGTTTTGCAATGAACTGGTA
>QIAP01000225.1 GCA_003225075.1 Acidobacteriota bacterium
TACCAGAAGCTGGGCGATCTCGTAGCTGATGGATCGCTCTCCGCCGCAGTGGAGTATGTATACCCGCTCGACCAATTCAAGGAAGCGTTCAAGCAATCCTTGCAATCGAATCGCAGCGGAAAGATCCTGTTCAAGTTTGGGGCTACTGATGTGATTTCAAAGTAACCAGAAACAGAAACAAACGAAGACTGGTTGAGGATCGCGCTTTCGGCAAGGTCGTCCTCGCAATCTGACAGCTTAGATTAAAAGAGGAGGGAAATATATGAACAAGCTTGAAGGAAAAACCGCACTCATCACTGGTGGGACTAGCGGGATTGGTCTGGCTACGGCAAAAGCGTTTGTCAACGAAGGCGCCTATACCTTCATCACAGGCCGACGTGAGGCGGAGTTAGCTGCGGCGGTAAAGGAGATCGGCAGAAATGTAACGGGCATACAAGGAGACGTGTCGAATCTTGGAAACCTTGATCGTCTCTTTACACAAATCAAGCGGGAAAAGGGCAGACTCGACATTGTGTTCGCCAATGCTGGGGTCGCGAAGTTTGCCGCTTTCGGCACGATCACCGAGGAACTCTACGACTGGACCTTCGACATCAATGTGAAAGGCCTGCTTTTCACGGTGCAGAAGGCGCTACCACTTTTGCCGGATGGCGCTTCCATCATCTTGAATTCATCCGTCGTCGGAAGCAAAGGGTTGCCCGTCAATAGCGTTTATAGCGCCACCAAAGCCGCCATTCGTTCGTTCGCGCGGACATGGACAACCGACTTGAAGGATCGCCGCATTCGAGTGAACGCAGTAAGCCCAGGCTCCATTGACACGCCCGGACTGAGTGGGCTCCTGGGTTCCTCAGAAACGGGCCAGCAACGCTTAAAGAATATCTCCAACAATGTTCCGCTCGGCAGGCTGGGCACGCCCGATGAGATCGCCAAGGCAGTCGTGTTTCTTGCCTCAGACGACGCAAGCTTCGTTACAGGAGCAGAGTTGTTTGTCGACGGCGGCTTCGCGCAAGTGTAGGGGTAGTCAATTGGGGAACTCGGCGATTGCGGGGGCGACACGCGCCGTGTTGGAGTCTGGTGCGCGGGCGAAGATGGTGGTTCGGTTGCACGAAGAGTTGCTAATGCTTTGTCAGGGATACGAAGTCGGTTCGGCCAAGCTGAACGTCGAAACCAGCCCCATGGACTCAGTTAGCACGTGGCACTTTGAACCGATATTTGTTGATTTTGAAACGCTTGATTTTCGAATCGAGCGTTCGCGCTGGTAGCCCAAGTTTCGTGGCGGCGCCCGACGGACCTGAGACCCGTCCATAACATTGCGTTAATGCGGCTTCAATCATTTCCTTCTCCTGCCGCGCGAGCACGCGATTCAGAGCACTCGGTCGGCTTCGGGCCACTGGGAGTTCGCGCCGAAGCCAGGTTTCGTCCACGGAAAAGGTTTTTTCTTCCCAGCCTTCTTGCCGAACCGGTCAATGAAGTACTCGACGAGCAAGGGAGTGTCAGCTACACGTTCCCGTAACGGCGGGACATCGATAGGAACGACATTCAGTCTATATAAGAGGTCTTCACGAAACTTGCCTTCGGCGACGAGGGTGTTCAAGTCACGATGGGTGGCTGCTATTACCCTGACGTCGATAGGAATGACTTTATTGCTCCCCACACGTTCGATCTCGCGCTCCTGCAGTACCCGTAACAGTGCCACTTGGATCTCGGCAGGCAGGTCGCCGACTTCGTCCAGAAAAAGTGTCCCGCCGTTGGCCGATTCGAAACGTCCGAGGCGTCGTTGGGTTGCGCCCGTGAAAGCGCCCTTCTCGTGACCGAAAAGCTCGGAAGCAATCAGCGATGGTGGGATGGCAGCGCAATTCACGCCGATGAATGCCCGGTCCGCGCGATTGGATCGCTTGTGGATGCTGCGAGCAATCAGCTCTTTTCCTGTACCGGTTTCGCCGAGAATCAAGACTGTCGAATCGGAAGAAGCTAGCTTAGCGACTTGGCGTAACACTTTGCGTAGCGCTTCCGAGGAGCCGACGATGTCCTCGAACATCGAGTCACGATCGATTTGCTCTCGCAACGCCAGGTTTTCATTGCGTGTCCTTTGCTCCGCTCGGACACGGTCATCGATGTCAGTTCCGGTTGCGTACCAGCGAGTCACTTGCCCCTGGTCATTTCGGAAAGGATTGTAACGAATGAGAAACCAACGATATTGGCCGTCTTTCCGACGAGCCCGTTGTTCAATTTCGAACGGAACTCCCCGACTTAGAGCAGCCTTGCGCTCGTCTCGTAATCTCTCCAGGTCGTCGCGGTGGAAGATTCGTTCCCGAAAGAGCGGAGCAATCACATCTTCCGCCGCCAGACCGGTGTAGTCGAGCGTCGCTTGGTTGGCGTAGATGGGGGCTCCCGAGGGATCCTGGACGACAATCGCCTGCGGTATTAAGTCGGTGATGCGACGAAGTTCGCGTTCATCTTCTCGGAGCTTCGCCTCTGTTTGCTTGAGGGTTTCGATATCGGTGCATGCTCCGTACCACCTGACAATCTTGCCAGTCTCGTCTCGTAGCGGCTCAACCCTCATGAGAAACCAGCGAAACACTCCGTCATGGCGACGGAGCCGCGCTTCCATTTCGCCGGGTTCACCTATGACCAGGAGTCCTCGCCACTTCTCCGTCAATGGCGCTCGATCCTCGGGATGGATCGCAGCTTGCCAACCCCAACCGTTCGACTCTTCAGGAGACAGGCCGGTGTACTCATGCCAGCGCTTGTTAAGGAACTCGTTCGAACCATCCGACAGATTGCACCAGGCCAGCGTGGGGATCGTGTCGATCACCTGCCGAAGTTTCCTTTCCGAGTTCTGTAGTTCGTCCAGCGCACTCTTGAGCGCCTCTTGGGATCGCGGGCGTGTCACAGAAGCCATCGGGCGATTATAGGCCGCGCCGTCTTTTCCTGATCAAAAATGAATTCCTGAAAAATCAGGACGATGTGCCAGTCTAAGTTCAACTGCAACAGGCTATTGCGAATGGTCTGCGACTTGCACTGCCGTCATTGTCTCCGGGCCGGTAGAAAAATGACGCTGCGGATTGAACGGATCCAACGGGGATTTCGCCTCAGCGGTGAATTTCGCGTTCGGCAGCTGGATCAAGTCAAAACCGAAATCGAGCACTGCCAATCGCCAGTCGTTTTGGATTTGGAGGAATTGGACCTTATAGATCTCGAAGGAGTTCGTTTTCTCAATGCGTGTGAGGCGAAGGGGATCTCTATCCTGCACTGTTCGCCTTACATCAGGGAATGGATGCTGCAGGAGCGAGGTCAGCCGAAAGAACATCCAGGACCGTTGTAACGGGCCTTACGTCGGACGAACGACGTCGGCTTACAAAAGCTGATGCGCGTGAAAAGAAATGAAAGGAAAAAAGGAGAACAAAATGAAACCTAACGGGAGAAACGTCATGACGAAGCTCTATGCCATTGCTGCACTTGCTTTTCTGCTGATGGGTGCGACTCTGAACGCTGGCGCGGCGGGTCCCGCCCCGAGTGGCATCAAGAACGTGGTCCTCGTGCATGGCGCATTCGCCGATGGCTCCGGCTGGGAAGCCGTCGCGAAGATCCTCGAGAAGGATGGCTACACGGTGTCGATCGCGCAGCCCCCCGAGACCTCGTACGCCGACGACCAAAAGTACGCGAAGGCCGCCATCGACGCCATGCGCGGGCCGGTCGTCCTGGTCGGCCATAGCTACGGCGGATCCATCATCAGCGAAGCCGGCAATGATCCAAACGTTGCCGCACTGGTCTACATCGCCGCATTTGCACTCGATGAAGGTGACAGCTGTGCGTCGATCGAACGGGCCCTGCCGCAAGCCTCCAAGGCGTTTAAGCCGGACGGCAACGGCAACTGGTGGATAGAACAGGAGCATTTCGCGGCCGACTTCGCGGCGGACGTTCCCCGGCCCGTGTCCCATTTCATGGCCGTGTCG
>QIAP01000226.1 GCA_003225075.1 Acidobacteriota bacterium
ACGTCGTATCCGGGGAATCCGTGAACGGTCAGGCAGGCGCTGTGGCTTGCTAAACGCCGCAACGTCACCTTCTGTTCGCGTGTGAATTCGTTTTCAGGAACCTTCCACGTCTGCAACTTTTCATTTACATTTTCGTCCAGCGAAAGTTCCCCTTTTTGTACAAGTGCCAGCATCCCCGCAGCAGCGACCGGTTTGCTGATCGATCCCGCTTGAAAAAGGGTTTTAGCCGTTACAGGAGTGGTGCCTCCGGGCTCGGTCACTCCGTACGACTTGGTCCAGGCAATTTTGTAGTCCTCAATCACCGCCACGCTCAGGCCGGGCACGGAGGAGCGTTACTCCGGAGGCGGCGTGACGATTGAGCAACAATTGATGATGGACGTGAGCCGCAAACAATTCCCTCCCCTGATGAAGGAATCCGTTCTGGACAAGATCGGGATGAGCGACAGCAGCTATGAACAACCTCTTCCTGCGGCACGCGCTGCGCTGACAGCAGGCGGCGCATACGGCGACGGCAAAGCCGTTCGCGGTAAGTGGCATGTGTATCCGGAAATGGCGGCAGCGGGACTATGGACCACGCCAACGGACTTGGCAAAATTTGCGATCGAAATTGCACTCTCAAGACAGGGCAAATCCAACAAAGTTCTTTCGCAGAAGACGACCGAGGAAATGTTGACTCCGCAATCGAAGAACTTCGGTATCGGCTTTGCACTGAACAAGAATCATCCGGGAGAATTTGGACACAATGGCGCCGATGAAGGTTTCCAGGCGCTGCTGGTGATGAACTCCGACACCGGGCGGCAATCATGGCCAACTCCGACTACGGGATCCTAGTGGCTGAAGAATTCCTGTGCAGCGCGGCGCGAGAGTATAGCTGGAAGTTCAAGCCCGAAGCCCGATCGCCGTTCCTGCAGCTTGGACTAACCGGAAAACTTAAAGGACTGGGCGCCATGCTCGCAAAGTTCGACGAATTCAAAGCATCGGCCGATCCAAAGAACCGTCCGGAAGAACATCTTTTAAACGGAATTGGGTATGACTATTTTCGCGGCGGAAAGTTTGACGATGCGATTCGAATCTTCCAGAAGAATGTTCGGGAATTTCCGGAATCGTCCAATGTTTACGACAGTCTCGGAGAAGCATATGCGGCAGCCGGAAAGAAAGACCTGGCCATTGAAAATTATGAAAAATCAGTGCAGCTCGATCCCAAGAATCAGAATGGCATCGACCGCTTGAAGAAATTGAAGGGTGAACAGTAGTGCAGCGAACATCAAGAATTTGAGTCGCGACGATGTTTTTTCGCCAGACGCAACGGGCGGCGAATAATTTCAGACACTCGCGAGCCGGACGCTTCACTGTTCTCACTCCAGTCTTCTTCGGTGGTTGAAAACGAAAGCCGCGAGAGATACGCGGCGCCGGCGAAAAGTTGACCGCGCATTTGGTAGCGGAACTTGGCCCGTTGCAAGATTTGCGGCGGCGCGTAACCACCGTATGGCAGCCAGGATTCAATATCGCGAACCAGCCGCGCGCCAGCGAGATCTTCCGTTACGTCCCTCTTCATTGCTTCCGGTACCGGCGCCCGCAGCAGGTGTTTGGCCAGAAGCAGCGCGACGTTGACCATTCGCTCCGCTCCGACTTCGGATGCGGACTCGCGTACACGTTTCCAATCCAGTTCCGGACAGTTACGAACTAACGCCGCAATGTCAGAAATCCACATCAGGCGTTCCCAAAAATGTTTCGCTCCATGAATGGAGACCAAGACAAATTCGTCTTCGGCAGCGAGCGCGGGAACCGCGTGGCGATCGAGAAGCAGTGACACCTTGCGCTGCAAGAATTTTTCTACGGGAACCGGACGAGGAAAGTAGCGGAGAGTGCGTTCTGTATGAAGCTCAATAAGCGCATGGGTTTCCGGTCGCACAAAGACATACTGCCCAGGCACTTTCTGCTGACGGATCGCTTCGATTGAAATGCGGGACTCGTACCCGGCCGAAATTGCTGCTTTGGCTGCACGCCCGATATCGGCATGCCGAATTACCAGATCAATGTCGCTATAGGAGCGGGCAGTCGAATCGCCGTACGCGCGAAATGCCAGGGCCGGGCCCTTCACTGTGACTGCTTCGACTTGCGCCTGACCCAAGAGTTCGAGAAAACGGAAAAGCTCCGCCGTCAACCCCAGAGCGGAAACGAGTTGGACCCGGCGGCGAGCGAGCAAGGACTCGCTAAACGTTGGCGGCATGGGTGCGGCTGAATTCCCCCCAAATCCCTTCGTGAGTTGAGCGAGAACACCATGCTTCTCCGCGAGAGTCAGAAGTGATTCAGATTTGGATTTAGCGAATCTGGCAGTGAGATCGTGGATTCTCGCGGGCCCGCCTGGAACCGCACACGCTTCAAGTAGCAGCGGCCATTCGGCGTTGAGAAAATCCGGCGTAACTGGCGATGCTGGCGGCAAGGTCCGGCTCCATGCAGGTTCACTTCAGTGTAAGCGAGAACGATGCCCGAAAGCTTAGCGCGAATAATTCTCGGCAATTTCGGCCGCCTTGTTGAAGGCATCTTCCACGCGACGAAATACGTGAGGAAATTGTTGTGCAGCTTCGGCGGCGATCACTTCGAGTGGCCGTGTACCATCCATGGCTTGCAAGATCCAGCGTTCAGCGAGTCCTGCTTCGTTGAGAACAGGAACAAAATCGGTAGTTCGTTTTTTCAGATAGGAAGGCGAAAACAGGCTCCCGTAGAAAGTGGACTGGCGAAAATGGATTTCGCGGCGTTCGGAAGTGGCCGGAATGCGGGCCTCCCATTGCCAGATGTAGTCATTTCCCACCAGATGCGCGCGCAAATCGACGGTGCAGACTTCGCCTTCACGAAGGGCAACAGGCTCGAGCCATGGCAGAAAAATATGGCCATAAACGGTATCGCCAACACGTGGTTCCGTGGAATAGCCGATGCCTTGCGCAAGGTGCGTCGCGAACCAAAGCCCGAGCCCGTGCCCCAGCGCGGTTCGTGTGATGCGCAGCTCGA
>QIAP01000227.1 GCA_003225075.1 Acidobacteriota bacterium
CAATGAAAACGTCGCTTTGCGAGAGCAAATCGATCGTGACTCGATGTTTGAGGACATAGTCGGCTCCTCCGAAGCGCTGCGTAAAGTGCTCCGCCAAGTCGGCAAGGTGGCACATTCGGATTCCACCGTCATGATTCTGGGCGAAACCGGCACGGGAAAGGAGTTGATTGCGCGCGCCATCCACAAGCGATCCAACCGCGGGGAACGGGCATTTATTGGTGTGAATTGTGCCGCAATCCCCACATCATTGATTGCTTCCGAGCTCTTCGGTCACGAGAAGGGCGCCTTCACCGGTGCGACGCAACGGCGCCTGGGGCGTTTTGAATCGGCGAATGGTGGGACGATTTTCCTGGACGAAGTAGGCGACTTGCCGCCGGAAATCCAAATCGCACTGTTGCGAGTGCTGCAAGAACGTGAGATCGAACGCGTCGGCAGTAACAGGCCAATTCCCGTCGACGTAAGAGTGCTGGCGGCCACCCATCGTGATTTGAACACGCTCGTGGCCGAGGGTAAGTTCCGCCAAGATCTCTTATACAGACTGAATGTCGTCCCTATTGAGATGCCCTCGTTGCGCGATCGCGCACCCGACATTCCCTTGCTTGTTGAGTACTTCATTGATCGCTTCGGGAAAAAGGCTGGAAAGAAGTTCAGAACAATCGATAGAAAAACTCTCACACTATTCCAAGCATACGGCTGGCCGGGCAACGTTCGTGAGCTACAAAATGTAATTGAGCGGGCCGTCATCCTGAGCGACGGAGACACTTTTTCTGTGGACGAGACCTGGCTCAAGCGTGAGCCGACTCAAGTCGCTAGTCCAAGAGTTGCACTTAACGGTGCACTGATTAGGCAGGAAAAGGAAATGATTGAAACCGCGCTGGCAGAAAGCCACGGCCGAATCTCAGGGCCAACGGGCGCGGCAGCCAATCTAGGGCTCCCGACACGGACCCTCGACTCAAAAATCAAGCGCTTGGGAATCAACAAATATCGGTTCAAAGCCCCACAGGCCAGTTGATTCGACCGCGGGAACCTGCTAGTCGACCGCGTTTCCCTCACCAAACAGGAATTCCTCAAAATTCAGGATCGGCGGCACTTCTAAGTCGCGTCCATGCAGGGAATTGTGAATGGCCCAGCCGTTGCACTCGTAAGAGTGTGCTTCAGGCCAGAGACGCATGACTCTTAAGATTGAACGGATTTCTGGTAAGCGCAGAACGCGGATTCGGCTGAGCGGGGCGTTTCGATCTGAGCACCTTGATCAGTTGAAGGCCGAGATCGAGCGTGGAGGGCTACGAGTAGCTTTGGATTTCGAGGAGGTGGATCTCGTGGATGTCGAATGTGTTCGCTTTCTCAACGCGTGTGAGGCAGAGGGCATCTCAGTTCTGCACTGTTCCCCATATATCAGGGAGTGGATGTTCCGGGAAAGAGGTCGGCCAAAAGCACGCACCCGTAAAGGTAAGAAGGAACAGGCTCCTTTGGAGGATGAAGATGGCAAGCACGTATAGGGCGGTGGAAGCGTCAGCAACGGACGGACTCGCTGCACCATCGGCTCTACATGACGTGACGTGCACGAAGGAAGCTAGCTTACTGGCAACAGCAAAGAGCGGAGAAACTGCGGCGCTCGACGCGTTGTATCGAGCACACGCGGAAAAGCTCTTTCGCACTGTGCATCGCATAACGCGAAACCGTGAAGACGCCGAAGATGCGGTCCAGGACTCTCTCCTAAGGGCATTTCTCCATCTGAAGAGCTTCGACGGAAGATCCACCTTCTCTACCTGGCTGACACGTATTGGGATCAATTCCGCGCTGATGATCCTTCGGAAGAGGCGCAATTCGGGTGAACTTTCTGCACATAGTCCAGGTGTAGACGAGACGCTGTGGGAAGTATCGGACCCTTCCCCAGATCCTGAAAGACAGTATGCAGAGCGAGAGCGGGAAAGATTTCTTCGAGACGCAATTGCGGGTCTAAGTCCCCGGACTCGGCGGGCTCTTGAGTTTCATACGCTCCAAGACCATTCGCTGCAGGAAACGGCAGCGCAAATCGGCATTTCGGTCTCGGCCGCCAAGGCGCGGTTCTTTCACGCCAAAGCGGCCCTCCGCAAATCGAAAGTGCTGCGCAAGATCAACGAGCCCAGTTGGCATGGCCTCGAGATCAAGGGAGGAGAGTTATGAGTTCACCAGTTGTTTTAATTACGGGCGCGCTGACCGGCATCGGTCGCGCCGCCGCAATAATCTTTGCGCAAGAAGGGGCACACATTGTTGTGTCTGGGCGTCGAGACAAACAAGGACAAGAGCTAGTCGCAGAGTTACAAGGGCTCGGAGCTGAGGCCATCTTTGTTCGTACGGACGTCCGCAAGGATGAGGACGTGCGTAACCTTGTGGATCAAACGGTCAAGCGTTTCGGACGTCTGGATGTTGCGGTCAACAATGCTGGAACCGAAGGCACACCAGGCCCGGTGACGGAGCAGACTGCAGAAACCTACGCCGCGACCTTCGACACAAACGTCCTGGGTACGCTGCTCAGCATGAAGCATGAACTGCGGGTGATGCTGCCACAGGGGAGCGGGAGCATTGTCAATGTCTCGTCGGCCTACGGAAGCGTCGGGGCTGCCGGAGCGTCCGTTTACGTGGCCAGCAAGCATGCAATAGAGGGCCTGACAAAATCCGCTGCACTGGAAGTCGCGGGCACCGGAGTTCGGGTAAACGTAGTCGCTCCGGGTACTACGGATACAGGAATGCTCACCCGCTTCACCAGTA
>QIAP01000065.1 GCA_003225075.1 Acidobacteriota bacterium
GAGATAGGCCACCGCGCTCAAGATGAAAAGCCAAAATATTAGAAACCAACGCACTCGAGTTGGCTTTCCGTCAATCATTAGTTTCTTCTCGATGTCGCGTTCCATAAGTATCTGAGGTGGGAGCGGGTTCATTGCACCGGCATCCGCAACTTAGATCCCTTGCGCTCGAGCCAGGTGTTGAACTGCTGGACCATTTCCCTGGTCCACGGTGCATCGATTTGTCCAGGTGTGTACTTACCTTCGCGCAACATCATGTGACCCCATTCATCCACCAGATGATCCATCGCGGTGTCGTTTGCGACTTTGTCTGCCAGCTGTGAAGGGACAAACGTAATGCCCTCGGGATCGCCAATCGCGATGTCGCCCGGCATAACAGTTACGTCCCCGATACGAACCGCAACATTAATTCCCATCAACATGACGTTTTCGAGTGCCGAAGGATCAACGCCGCGCACATAGCATTGAAACCCGTGAATCTGTTGAATGCCGGTCACGTCGCGCACCGCACCGTTCACAATAAGACCATTGTGGCTTTTGGCGTATATGGCAGTGGAAAGATTGTCACCCGCGAACGTGCCGTAGCGGATCTTTCCGAACAGATCGACGACGAGAATGTCATTCGGCTGGAGGATGTCGATCACCCAAGAGTTTTCATCCCCGATGCGTCCTTCTTTCCTGCCGTTGTTCTTAATAATCGAATCCACATCCGGGCGACGTGGCATGAAAACCGCGGTCACGACCCGGCCTACCAGGCGTTCCCCAGGATTAATTACTTTCCAGCCGCCCTCGAATTGATTGCGATAACCTGCGCCCTGCAACACATCCCACGCTTCGTCGGCCGTAACCTCCCGCAGCCCTTGAAGCACGGAGTCCGGTACCTTCGGCCGTCCGTCCTCGAATCGTTCGCCATGCCAATCAGGCGAGAACGTAATACGCTGTTCTTTGGAAAAGAGGCCCAATTGGCTGTGTGCGGCGTTGGTCAATCCCCACAGAACAGCGATGCCGATTGCGAAGCAGCGGAACGATCGGTTCATTTTGTTCTCAGAGCCGCCAGCGATTCACCCGACTCATCCACACAGCGACATTGGAAATATGCCATCAAGCGGAGTGCTCGCGAAACAGTTTGACCAACTGCTGCGCGACGATTTTGTCTTCACCCGGCTGCAACATGAATGAGTTCACCACCAGACCGCGCCTGTCCTCGCCCGTCCCTATGACGATGGATGGTCTTGAGCTTCGCAGCAATTTCGAAGCCTCTTGGGGCGTGAAGGAAATCCGACTCGAATCCCAGGTGATTTGCATATGCGGAACGTGATTGGCGATATCCGGGACAAAGAAGGACGTGCTAACGCCAGTGACGTGCGTGATTTGCCGGGAGATTCCTTCGAGCTGGTCCTGCCATTGTTTTGCCAGGGCGTCGTGGTCCTCATTGAGGTAGAGTTCGAGCGCTTTCACCATTCCGACAATTTCTTCTTTGCCGACCTTCTGGCTGCGGCCAAGTGTGTCCTCATGAGGGCTGTTGTTAAGCAGCGCGTTCGCAACCAAATCTGTGCGCCCGATTAGCAGTCCGGCGCATTGCGGACCGCGAATGGCTTTGCCGCCACTAAAGGCCACCAGGTCGTAGCCGATTTTGGTGTATTCCCAAAGGTGCGATACGGGCGGCGTATCGGCGGCGGCATCGTTGAAGCACGGCACGTTGTACTGCTTTGCCAGCTTCGGCCACTCGTCGACTTTGATTTGCCCCGCCGCATTTGCAAAGTTTGTAAAATGCATCATGGCCGTCCGCGGGCCGACCGCTTTGTGAAGATCATCGCGGCTTTCGATCTCGATGAGCTTCACGCCCGTGGAGCGTAGCTGGTGATCAAAGGGATTGCGGTGTGATTTCTGGATGATCACCTCGGACTTCATCCCGGTGAGATCAGGCAATTGCTTGATGAAAGTTTCATTGTCGCCGGTGAGAATTCCAGCCAAGCCGGACTGAATTGCAGCAGCGGCGCCGGACGTAACCAGCGCGGTGTATCCATCCGGCAACTTGAGCATTTCCGCGATCCGCTTCCCGGCAGCAACCTCTAAGTCCGGAATACTCACAAAGTGCCGTCCGGCTTGGGCCATGACCGCCTCAAGTTCCGGCCGAAGCACAGAGCCGCCAAGCATAGTCATGGTTCCTTCGCCGTTAATGACCGTGGTCACGCCCAGCTCTTCGTAGGGATTACCTGATTGTCCAAACCCGGTAACAGAAGTGCCAGCCGACCGATTCAGGCTGAATAATTTTGCTGGAGCTAACGCCACACCTGCAATTACGGCTAGCGTCTCCAAGAACGAGCGTCGATTCCATTTTTCCTTCAGTGACATGCTGCAAGCTCCTTGTAATCACTTGCGGGTGACGGCGGCAATGCAATTGATTTCGAGCAATGAGTGTCCCGGGACCCCGGCCACGGACACGGTTGTGCGCGCAGGTCCCCCATGCGGAAAATATGTCTTGAAAACTTTGTTCATGCCCTCGTAGTAATCCAAATTTCCCAGATACACCGTTAGCTGCAAGATGCTGTCCATGGTGCCCCCGCCGGCCTCCACCAGCTTTTTCACATTGTTCATGACTTTCGTGGTATGGCTTTCGATGTCGCTCTGTTGCACCGAACCAGCATCATTCGCTCCCTGGCCTGAGATGTAAATTAGGCCGTTGTGGACAATGAGCGACGTGATCATCTGGGTGCCGTCGGCTGGTTTGCCGTCATAATCGAGTTTGCGGACAGTTGAATCCTGAGCGCTGGACTTTTTGGCGCCCAGTATGGTGCCGGTGATGCCCAGCCCGGAAAGGATTGCGGCCAGGCGGAGTGCGAAGTTCCTGCGACTGAATGAACTGGAAATCATAGCCATATCTTTATCTCCTCTCACGTTCCACGCTCCTTACAAGTGTTTGCCCGATCAAGGCAAGCCAAAGCTAAAGACGTCACTGCCGGATGCGATAGCTACGTACTGCTTGCCCGCGATTGCATAGCTCATTGGTGAGGCATCCACGCTCTGACCGGTATTGAAATGCCAGAGTGGTTCACCATTTTGTGCGTCCACAGCCTCAAACGATTGAGAGTCGTCTCCAAAGAAAACGATCCCACCGGCGGTGGTCATGGTTCCGCCGGACGAATATGTTGATCCCACTTGAGGATATTTCCAAGCGAAGCTTTTGGTGTCAAAGTTATAGGCCAGGAGAATCTTCTGGCGGCTCTCGCTGGAAAGATGTTTAACCCCGTTGGCGTAATAGGTGCGTCCCTCGGAGAACTGCTCCGGTTTCAAGAAGAAATTTCCGCAGTCCTCGAGCGCTTTGAAATAAAACAGATGAGTCACTTCGCTGTAAGAAGGTGCAAACCAATTGGTGGCTCCCGCGAAGCCGGGGCACACTCGGGTTCCTTCCGCTGACGGTTGAATGCCTGTGCGGATCGGACGTCCCTGCGCGTCAATGCCTCTTGCCCAGTTCAGTTTTTCCACGAAGGGGACGGCTGACAGAAATTTACCGTTGCTGCGGTCCAGCACATAGACAAATCCGTTGCGATTCGCTTCAACCAACAGCTTTCGCGGCTCCCCTTGGTAGACTGCGTCGATCAGAACGGGCGTTTCTGTCGCATCATAGTCAAAAAGATCATGAGGGGTGAATTGAAAATACCACTTCAGTTTGCCGTTGTCGGGATCCATGGCTAACACGCAGTCGGTATAAAGATCATCGCCAGGGCGCACTTCTCCATCGAAATCGGGAGACGGATTGCTGGTGCCCCAGTAGATAGTATTCAGTTCGGGATCGTACGTGCCCGGCATCCAAGTCGTGCCGCCACCATGGATATACAGTTTTCCCGGCCAACTGGCTGAGCCAAATTCGCCAGGTCCTGGAATCGTCCAGAAACGCCACGCTTGTTTTCCTGTGAGCGCATCGTACGCAGCAACGAATCCCCGGACGCCATCGTCTCCACCGGAAGTGCCCACCAGAACTTTGTCCTTGACCAGCAGCGGAGCACTGGTCGCGCCATAGTTCTTATTTTCGACCGCATATGCCACGTCCCATATTAAGTGGCCTGATCGCGCATCCAGGCAAAGCAGATGCGCGTTATCGGTCTCCAGATAAATTCGCGAATGCCATACCGCAACTCCTCGACTCACATGTCTCGACGCATCATCGATCAGGCCTTCGGTCACCGGACGCGTGTAGTGCCATACAACTCGACCAGTTCGGGCATCGAGGGCAAGTGCATCGTTCGAAGCGGTTACAAACATCATTCCATTGATCACTACTGGCGTAACTTCCAGCCGGCTTGAATTGTCCGAATGGAAGACCCACTGGGCACGTAACTGGCCGACATTCTGAACGTTGATTTCACTGAGACTGCTGTAGCGCCGCCCGGAGTAATCGCCGTTATAGGAAACCCAGTTCTCGCCGGGCGGTTGGGCAACAAGATCTGCGGGGAGTACATCGACGGTGGTTGAAATAGGGGCATTAAACTTGTTCTGCGCGGCTGCGGCGACAAAGAGAAACAGCCAGACTAGAGTCGTCCATCTCGTTCTCGGCCTGATATACATGGTCCGGCGAGCTCTCACCATCTGATCAAGATAATCCGCCCAAGATGGCCCATTTCTCCACTTAGTGTGGAGCCGAAGCAGCTTTTGAGACAGAACGGAGCTGATGCACAGCGGAAGTTACCCCAGTCGGGCCCCGCTGAGTTTGCATGGACGCTTGATAGCCGGCGTTAACCATCCCGGAATGATCCCAAACCGGAGCGGCTATGCATCGAATGTGCGGTTCATTCTCCTCCAGATCGCAGGCGTATCCATTCCGCCGCACTTTTTGCAAATGTGTTTGCAGCTCTTGAATGCTTCCAATCGTGTTCGCGGACATGCGCTTTAACTCGAGCTGGGGAATAATATTTGCCAGCTCCTGCGGTGGCATATACGCCAACAAAACCTTGCCGACTGCTGAGCAGTACAAGGGAACAGCGGCTCCGATGCGTGAATAGATGCGAAGTGGTTCCGAGGAATCGAGCTTCTCAACGTAGACAGCAGCCAGCCCGTGACGGACCGTCAAATGGACTGTTTCGCGAGTCTGCTGGTTTAATTTCTGCAAATACGGCAAGCTCAAGCGCCGAATATCGAGTTGCGCCAAAGCAGCCTGGCCAAGTGAAAAGCAGCCGAGGCCGAGGTGATAGATCCCCACGTCGCTACAGTTTAAAAAGCTCGAAGATTCGAGATTTACCAGGAAGCGATGTACTGTACTAACCGGAAGGCCAGATATTTTTGCAACTTGCGACGCGGTTAAGCCTTTCTCGGCGTTGGCAAAGAAATTGAGCAGCCGCAGTCCGCGTTGCAGGGCGGTAATGTTGTAAGTTCGTTTTGCCATTGCCCACCTACGGTTCTCTCAGTTGGTCAAAATGAAAGTGCGGATTATCTGATGAAAGTTGGTTTTGTGCAAGTACTCTCTACAAGCGTCCAAATTGTTTCACCGCCTCTTGGATCGACTTGAGTTTTTCAATGTAGGGATACATCGAATGTTCTTTGAAGTCGAGTTGCTGGGCCAGAGCCAGGACCTCTTGAGCCTTGGCCCGGGGAACAACAACTACGCCGTCGGAATCGGCTACGACAACGTCGTAGGGATGCACAGCTACTCCGTCGCAGACCACCGGAACGTTCGCACCCGCAAACCGATAATGATTTACTGAGGTAGAGGGTACGATACCGAGCGCAAAAACAGGGAAGCTAATTTTACGAAGGTATCCCACATCGCGAACCCCACCGTCAATGACCGCTCCCGCGTAGCCTCTTGCGGACATGGCAGTTCCCATTAATCCTCCCATGCCCGCGATATCAATTCCGTCTTCCACTACCATGACATAGACGGAATTTGCTGTGCCCTGGTCAATTGCCGCCAGCATTCCATTCAGAGCAGCGGGGTCGTTGTTAGCTTCCGCTTTTTTAAGCAACACGGTGATGGCGAGCCCCGCGAACTTTGCGGGAAATATCGGCTGCATGCGATGCGTCATATACATTTTGCGTCCCGCAATCTGTTCCATAGCGTCGGACACCGAAGCAACTTCGACATGCCGAAATCCATCCAGCAGAGTCGCTTCTTCGTTGGGAGAGGTTGGTTGAGCGGCCGACTGCGCTGCAAGCAACCGGCCAACCTGTGAGAGTCCTGCCAGAAACAAGAGTACAGAAAGAATGAGGATGGCATTTTTTCGCTGGAGCCTTGGAAAGCGAGATTTGTTCATTGAGTCCTCCCGTTGTATATATGAGCGCGGACTTTAGCATTGTTTTTGGTGGTATGGAAGAGCGGCGAATGCAGATTTCTCGAAAATTGGGAAGTGAACTGCTATCTGAGAAATGATTATCAACAAAAGGAGATCACAAATATGGCGACAAGAGTTCTTAAGCAATTGATGGTTCTGCTCATGATCACGGCCGGCTTTTTACTGACTGGCTCTGCCAGTTGTTTTGCTCAGCAGCGGCGCGCTATCAGCGTCGGACCAGCCAAAGGGCTTCCATTTAGTGATGGCATGCTTGTCGGCAACACTCTCTACATTGCCGGAACTGAAGGTACCGATGACCAGGGAAAATTGAAAACCGGCGGGATAGGCCCGGAAACGCAAGCCGCACTCGAAAACATTGAGAAGGTAATCAAGGCGGCTGGGTTCGAGTTGAAGGATGTGGTTGCGGTGACGGTTTACCTGGCAGACATTCATGAATTTGCGGATATGAACAAGGTGTACAAGAGTTTCATGCCCGATCCCAAGCCTACGCGCGCGACCGTGCAAGTCGGCGGTCTTGTCAACAACGCGCGCATTGAAATCTCGGCCGTTGCGGCCAAGGACAAGTAGTAGGCAGTTGGGCGAAGCCGGATGGTGCCGAGCAATTCGCAGGGATCACCCGCGAGAAGTTTATTCGGAATCGCTTCCGCGCACGACCGCGTCTGTCTTTGACACGACCTTGACATGCTCGGCGATGGTGATGTAACAGGATGAACCGGTTGTCGGGCAACTAAGCCTTGTTAAGAGCTTTATCTTAATCTTTAGATTCGCTTTGAGGTGAGTGGGCAAGGAGCAGGGGGGAGATATTCCGCACGTATCGTCGTACCCATGGATATTGCTGTTACTGGGCGCCGCTTGTGTCGGGGAAATGGTTCCGATTCTCAAGTCTCAGACCCGGCCACCGCGCCGTTCAAAATCTGCCTTAGCGTCCACGCATTTAGCAGGCCAACAAGTCTTCGCTTCGAATTGTGCATCGTGCCACGGATTAGATGGTCGCGGCGGTGAGCGGGCGCCCGATATTGCGGGTACAGCAAAAGTACAAAAGTTTCCCGATGAGAAACTGTTTCATATTGTTGGGGACGGTATTCCAGCGACAGGAATGCCCGCCTTTCGCACGCTCGGCGCGGACAAAATCAAGGCAGTGGTGAGTTACCTGCGCGTTCTGCAAGGACGGACTCCTTCCGTCAAATTACCGGGTAATCCTGAGAGAGGTAAGCTGCTCTTTTTCGGTAAAGGGAGATGTTCCAACTGTCACATAATTGCCGGTGCGGGCGGTTTTATTGGAACTGATTTGTCCGTTTACGCCAAGACTCGGTCCGTCGAGGAAATCCGCGAGGCGATAACGAAGCCCGGGAAAAATGTGGAGACACATGGGAAGGAAAAGCGCGAAAGACCTGTAACGGTGCTCATGCGTGATGGGCAGAAATATATTGGCATCGCGCGCAACGAAGACAATTTTTCCCTACAGTTGCAGACCCTCGACGGAGCTTTTCATTTCCTGATGAAATCAGAACTGGATCATATTGAGTATCAGCCGCAGTCCCTGATGCCATCGGATTATGGCTCAACCCTGAGCCGCCAGGAACTGGACGATCTGATTAGTTTTCTTGTCAGCACTTCGAAGTCCAGCAAGGCCAGGCAGTCCGCCGACAATGGTGAACCTGACCCTTAAATGCACTTGGTCTGAATCTTGGGCTAAAGCATATCCCAATTTGAAAGGGCAACCCCTGTGGATCACAACACAGTATCAAGAGCAGGATCTCTGATCATAAGAGCCCTTTTGCTAACTATTGTTAGCGCGTCTCTCATCGCTGAAACGAATATCCGCACCTTTGAATTACAAGCCGTGCGACCAGAATTTTGGGATCTTCTCGATCACGATGCCAAGTTAAGCACAGTCGCGGGCGGATTCGGATTTACAGAGGGACCCGTCTGGGATGAAGCCGGCTTTCTGTACGTGAGTGACGAGACTCTAAATAAGATTTTTCGCGTTTATCCTGATGGCAAGAAGGAAACCGTCATTTCTCTTGGCGATCCGGACGGCAGCACTTTCGACCGGCATCATCGTCTTCTTGACTGCGCCAGCGTTCTGCGAGCGATCATTGAAGTAAGTCCGGAGGGACAATACAAGATCCTCGCGGACCGTTATGAAGGGAAAAAATTCAACAGCCCGAATGATGTGGTGATTGGTCCAGATGGGGCGATTTACTTTACCGACCCGACCCTTGACTTGCCTCAGGGTGAGAAGCAAGAGATAGCCTTTCAGGGCGTGTACCGCCTGGACGACAAAGGGAGTGTGAAGCTGTTGACCAAAGATCTATCACAGCCTAACGGGCTGGCTTTCTCGCCGGACGGCAAACATTTCTACGTGGACGACAGTGAGAAGAGAAACATTCGTGTATACGATTTTTCATCGGATGGAACCATCAGCAATGGACGGATCTTTGGCGAAGAACCCGGCGGCAAGCACGAGGGCGTGCCGGATGGAATCAAAGTGGACGAGAAAGGCAACCTGTTCGTTACCGGTCCCAAGGGTATCTGGATATGGGATGCCGGAGGTCATCATCTCGGCACGATCGCCATGCCGGAACAACCGGCGAATCTGGCGTGGGGAGACAAAGACTATGGCACGCTCTATATAACTGCAACCACTTCAGTGTATCGCTTGCGGACCAAAACTCACGGTTACATACCCTATCGTTGAGTATCGAGTATCCGGCGTGCCGCGCAACACGGTCACAGACGCTGCGGGTAGGCTGTAAGTTGCATTGAAAGCACCCTGTAAGGTGGATTTCACGGTTGGTCCATCCGGGTCTGCGTAGCCGTTTCTTCCGGCTGGATGCCACTGATACTGCGCCTTGCCAAATGTAATCATCGTGACCGGCCCGACGAACGAAGCGTCCTTCCCGGCATCATCATCGTGAAACGCAATGCGCACCGGATGGGCGTTGTCATAATCCTTGTTGATTAGCATGAGCGACCACTGGTGGTCAGGGCGGAGTATGGCATAGGCGGTGACCAGCACATCGCCGTCCGCGTCCCTTATGTCGGTCGAAGCTTTGAATACTCGATGCTGTGCGTCTACCGGTTGGACCCACTCTTGGGTGAGTAGCTGCGCGGCGAAGAATTGCGACGTGCGTTGTCTGATCTGATAGTTCCGATCCACCATGAACATGTGATAGGTCCCCCAACTGTTTGCGCATGCCGGATGTGGGGGAGAATAGGCAAGTGCGTGATAATAGTAAGTGGCCGTGCCGCCCGCCGTCAGAACCACACTTGCATAATATGAGTGAGCAGCTGCGGCTCTTCGTAGAGATTTTTCCACGGCGTCTCGCAGCCGTCATACGGATAGTGTTCAAATGACATAAACGCCAGATCCGATAGCCGACCATGAGCCTTCAAGTAATCAAGAAATCGTCCGAACCATGAAGTCTTGCCCTGCGCGTCTGGCCACACTTTGATGTCTTCCGTAACACCCTCAAACACAGGCCCTCCGAGCTTAAGCTTCGGGTCAACGCGATGGAGCGCCGTCGCCCACTGCAGGTATAGGGCGCCGTAATCCTCTGGAAGCATGTACTGGCCGTCGGGTTCTTCTCCCATTTCCACATACGAAATGGGATAGCCACGTTTTTCCAGATAAGTGAGTTGTGCTACTGAATCTTCGGGCGTGCCGTAGAGCATTGCGACTGGAATGACGGCGGGAAGGCCCCGCGTTATGCCACTCGTATAGAACAAATCGAATCCTGGCTGATCTCCCGATTCCATGCGGTCGGGGGCAACGTATAAATCGGAAGGCTCATGCCACGGATCAACCGAACTGCAATAGGTGAGTGACTGATGTTGATCCGGAGAGTGATGAAGTACGTCTTTGAAGTTGCCATTAGCGTCCATCATGCCGACGTAAACTTCTTTGATGCCATACCCGACGCAGTTGCGCCGATCGCTTGAACCATGGTTGTCGCAAGTGTTCGAGGATTGCGTCATCAAGACGCGAACATACTTTGTGTTGATAGGTGAGGCATCAAGCAGAAGGGCCGGAGTACCGCCTTTGCCATTCGTCACCACTCCTGAGACGAAGCCTTTCCACTCTCCTTTCGCTTGATCATCCATCGCGTCACCGTCGCCAACCCAGTACTGTACCTGGAAGGTTCGGGCATAGGGCTCCGCCCAGGCAATACGGATCGCGTTGACGTCCTGCTTTTTATCCAGGTCAATCACAATCCACTGCGGATGGAGCGAGTCATCCTCCCCTGTGAACGGCTTGGTGAGATAAGGATTGCTCTTCCAATAAGTAGCCTCGTCTCCATCGTTCAGGCGCGAGAAGCCGTCAAACTCGGTTCCACCATTTCGGGTAAAGCCGCGATGACGGAGTGAATAGCCGTAGGAATGCCGAATCATCTCGGTCGGTGAGGAATTACCGGTGAAGTAGCCTTTGCCGGAGGGGTCGCTCCAGGTTCCTTTTGGATTCCAATGCCAGGCTTGAACAAACAACTCAGTGTTCTGCCGATAACTGATCGTCCCCCAGCCGGCGGAGAGAATTTCCTTAAGCTGGTCTGGTCTAAAAAATACGTCGGTGGCATTGCTGGGGACCCGGTCGACCGTCGAACCGAGCGCAGAGGGAGGACTAAATGAGTTCAGCACATGACTGGGAGTCGAATCTACTTGTACTGTCTGTGCAACGATGGCTGGCGCTGAGACGATGATGATTGATACGACGATGTGGGAGCACGCGCACAAGAACATTCTTGATGGCCTCACATAATTGGCGATATGCGCCCGCTCAAACCGCGAAGCTATGAGAATCATGAGTAAGCCCTCGGGTCGAATGCCGACAAGTGTAGAAGAAGTCCTTGCAGGATGCGGCAACAATTCAGCAATCTCACCAACTTTGGACTGGTCATTTTCGCCCAGTGAAAGCGGCTTGGTCATAGTTGGTGTCGTCGTTTGATAGTTTTGCAATCCGACATCGCTTCTGGATATTGGAATGTCGGCCTCCGCCGCCATAAATCGTTACACTGGCCACGTTTTTCAAAAAATCCATTACTGCCATCGAAATTCTAGATTGTACTTTTCAGCGTTAGCAGTTTAAACAATTGCGATGGCAGTTAATCGCGGCAGTGTCTCAACCGACCACGATGCCTGTGGTGTCGGCTTCATCGCGCGACTTGGAAGCACAGGGTCGCGTGAAGTGGTGGAGCGCGCGCTGGAGGCACTGCTGCGACTTTCTCACCGCGGTGGCGTCGACGCGGACGGCCGCAGCGGCGATGGCGCAGGACTGCTAACCAGGATTCCAGACCGCTTTATCCGTCGTAGCGCCCGAGAAGCCGGAATAGAACTGCCAGCTTCCTTCGGCCTGGGAATGGTTTTCCTTCCGGCGGGCGCGGAAGCGCGAACGCGTGATGTGATTGAAATTATCGCAAAAGGAAACGGACTTCGATGTCTGGGGTGGCGTATTGTCCCCGTCGATTCGACGATTGTCGGACCGCGAGCCCGCGACACACTACCGGTTGTGCAGCAGTGTTTCTTTGCCGGTGGTCCCGAAGCCGATCTGGAACCGCTGCTTTATGTACTGCGGAAAGAAGTTGAAGCGGCCGCCCCGAAGGGAGTCTATTTTTGTTCACTGTCTTCACGCACAGTGGTCTACAAGGGATTATTGACGCCGGAACAGTTGCCTGCGTTTTACCCGGATCTGCGCAGCTCGGAGTTCGAGAGTCCGTTCGCCATCTTTCATCAGCGCTACTCTACCAATACGCAACCGAGTTGGTCGCTGGCCCAGCCTTTCCGCTTGGTGGCACACAACGGCGAGATCAACACGATAAGTGGAAATCGGCGTTGGCTCAGGGCCAGGGAACCGGTTTTGCGGCAGACGCTCGGATTGTCTGATCGAGTTCGCTTGTTGGAAGAGGGCGTGAGCGACTCGGCAAGCTTCGACAACGGGCTGGAGATATTCATTCGTCAAGCCTACCCCTCGCACGCTGCGATGCTGTGCATGGTCCCTCCTGCGGTACAAGACCAGCGACATACATCGCAGGAATACCGCTGTTTCATTGAAGCGCACGCTCGCGAACATGAGCCGTGGGATGGACCGGCCGCACTGATTTTCACGGACGGCGTGACTGTGGGGGCGAAGCTCGATCGCAATGGCCTGCGACCGCTGCGGTATACGGTGACCTCTGACGGCTTGATCGTCGTGGGCTCGGAAGTGGGCGTTGTCGATCTCCGCGGCAAACGGGTGACGCAGCGCCAGCGTCTTGGTCCTGGCGAAATGTTGCTCGCCAATCCAATAACTGGAAGCTTCTGGCGCCCGCAGGAAATTCTGAAACTGAAGGGATGGGGTAACCCAAAGCGGTGTTCACTGCCGCGACGCGTAATCGCGACTGGACAGAGCTGTGATTTGCCGCCGGCGGAAGTCAAAAGGGAAATGGTGGCTTTAGGCTGGAGCGCAGATCAGTTTCGCCTGCTTTTCCTGCCGCTGGTGCAGGACGCGCAGGAAGCCGTTTGGAGTATGGGCGATGACACGCCGCCTGCCTTCCTCTCTACTATGCGGAGGCCTCTCTGGGAGTACTGCAAACAACGATTTGCCCAGGTGACGAACCCGCCTATAGATCCTCTGCGCGAGACTCACGTCATGTCGCTTGACGTTTTTCTCGGCGCGGACACCGTGATCAGTTCTCCTCTGCTCGATTCCGGCCAGATAAAAGTGCTTGCCGACATTCTGCGCCCAGTACAGCGCATCGATTTTACTTTTTCGGGCGATAGTGGGATTGAAGGTGCGAAGACTGCCTTGACGCGGGTGCAAGACCAGGCTGGCAATGCTGCGGCGCTGAAACCAGGAATGATCTTGCTAAGCGACCGAGGGATAGACGCGAATCGAGCGGCGCTGCCGGCTTTGCTGGCACTGGCAGCCGCATGGAAATCAATGGTGCGGGCAGGATTTTTCGACGTGCCGCTGGTGATTGAGACCGGACAAGTCATCGAGACCCACCACGTGGCACTGTTGATCGCGGCCGGTGCCAGTGCTGTAGTTCCCTACATGGCATTGCAGCAGGCGGCCAGCCTGAGCCCCGAAGGTCCCCGCAAGTATCGCATTGCAATAGAGAAGGGACTGAGGAAGGTGCTGGCGCGCATGGGGATCTCAACGGTTACGAGTTATCGCAACAGCCAGCTCTTCGAAATCGTAGGCTTGGACGAAGATCTTTGTAAGGAATTGTTTGAAGACGCAAATTATACGATCGGCGGGATTGGACTGTCTGATCTTCTGCAAGACTGCATGGAACGCCACGGCGCAGCCTACGCTTCCGACAAAGGAGAACTGTGCGATGCCGGCTTATATCGCTTCCGACACAACGGGGAGCGCCATGCGAGTTCGCCTGAACTTGTGCGTCGGATGCACCGCTACATTAAGTCAAATAACGTGGAAGACTATCGCAGGTTCAGCGAATTGAGCCACGAAACACAGCCGCTTGTCATTCGCGACCTGCTAGAAGTCACCGCCGCTGTGCCAGTGCCGTTGCATGAGGTGGAGCCCGAGGCTTCACTGCTCAGCCGGTTTTCTACCCAGGCAAGGCGGGGAAGATCCGGCAGTCTACACAGACTATTCCGGTGCCAACAATCGGGTGAAGCAAGTCGCTTCGGCGCGCTTCGGAGTCACCACTGAGTATCTGATCCATGCGGACGAGCTGGAGATCAAGATTGCGCAAGGAGCGAAGCCGGGGGAGGGTGGACAACTGCCTGCCGCAAAAGTCACGGCGTATATCGCTAAACTTCGCCATGCCGTTCCCAACATGGCGCTGATCTCACCGCCTCCACACCACGACATCTATAGCATCGAAGATTTGGCCCAGTTGATCTACGATCTGCGCGCGGTGAATCCGCATGCCCGGATCGGCGTGAAACTTGTTTCCAGCGGGAGTGTCGGCATCATTGCAGCCGGCGTCGCCAAGGCAGGGGCGAACGTTATCACCATCAGCGGTTATGACGGCGGCACGGGTGCGTCGCCTCTCACATCCATAAAGAACACCGGAATTCCGTGGGAGATTGGCCTTTACGAGGCGCATTGTGCGTTGGTACGGACAGGGTTGCGCGGGCGAGTACGCTTGCGCGTGGATGGGGGTTTCAAGTTTGCGCGGGACGTCATCTTTGGAGCACTGCTCGGGGCAGAAGAGTTTGGTTTTGGTACCGCGGCTCTGCTTGCCGTAGGCTGCGTGATGGCCCGCCAATGTCACCTGAACACCTGTCCGGTGGGTATTGCCACTCAGGATGAAAAGTTGCGGGCTCGTTTTTCCGGAACTCCGGAGATGGTTGAAAGCTATTTTCGGTCTGTTGCAGTTGAGGTGCGCGAGCTGCTGGCTGGCATGGGAGCCTGTTCGATTGATGAAATAGTAGGCTCTGTGGACCGTCTGCGTCCACGAAATGCGCAAGCAGAACGAGCGTTGGGATATCTGCTGGAGCCAATCGAGCGTGTCCCGCAGTTAGCCTGCCGGCAGGAGAGCGACACGAGCCTGCATCTCCGACTGAACCGCTTTGTCAACGGCCTGGAACACTTGGCTGACCATCCTCACCGCTTCCATATTGCGAATTGCGATCGGGCAATCGGCGCTCACTTGAGCGGTGAAGTGCTGCGCCGCCTGGGGCCATCACCCGCTCTTCCGGTGTCAATGGATTATGAATTTGTAGGGTCTGCGGGACAAAGTTTTGGTGCATTCCTGATCGCCGGAATCAACTTTCGGCTGACGGGGGAAGCCAATGATTACGTCGGTAAAGGTCTCTCTGGAGGCGCCATCTCAATCAGCGCGGGCACGGAAAGTTCTCAGCGCGGTGACGTGCTAGTGGGAAATACGGTTCTTTACGGCGCTACTGCTGGCGAATTGTATGTCGCCGGAAGAGCAGGTGAGCGATTCGGAGTACGAAACAGCGGCGCTCTTGCCGTTGTAGAAGGTGTGGGGCAACACGGTTGTGAGTACATGACCGCGGGTGTTGTCGTAATTTTGGGGCCTGCCGGCACCAACCTGGGTGCGGGGATGACTGGCGGGTTAGCCTATCTGTTGCGCGATTCCGTGGCCGGGGACGGTTATAACCATCAATCTGTGCGGATGGTTCCGCTTGAAGTGCGGGAGGAGTTGTGGCTGCGACGCGTTCTGCAAAAACATCTGCGCCTCACCGGCAGTCCACGGGCGGCAAGGTTGCTGAGCAGCGATGCTGCGCTGCCGCTGCTCCGGGTAGAACCGTTGCACCGCCCGTGCTCTATCGCAGAAACCTGGTCGGGCAGTCTGAAGCGACTGCGAGGGGACAGTGTGGTCCCGATGGAGTCTCCTCAAATCGTTTCTCCCGAGTTAGCAATCATGTTGCGATAGACAAGAAAGCGCCGGTTTGTTTCTCTCATCCGTAACGGAGCGTCCCGGCTCCGCTATAATCACGCACTATCCGTGGATTTCGATCAGCTAGTTACGTTTCTGGAAGTTGCCAAGCTCGGCAGTTTCTCGCGAGCCGGACAAAAAGTATTTCGCTCGCAATCGGCAGTCAGCGCGCAGATTCGACAACTCGAGCAGGAATATGGCGACCGGCTCCTGGACCGTTCAGGAAAAGTCGTAAGGCTCACACCCGCAGGCAGGGTGTTGTTTGCTTACGGCGAGCGGCTCCTGAAATTGCGTGATGAGTCGCTGCTGGCGGTGGCCGACCAAGGCGCAACGCCCCGCGGCACTTTGGTGATTGGCGCCAACGAAGCCACTTGCTTGTACGTTCTGCCTGAGGTGTTTGCCGAGTATTGTCGGCTTTATCCTGGAGTACAAATCAGTATTTATCGTAACTTCAGTTACAAGATCATCGAGAAATTGGAAGTCGGTCAGATAGACGTAGGGATTGTTACGCTCCCGGTAAAGTCTCCCAGCCTGAAGGTGCATGCCATCTTCAGGGACCAGCTCATGTTAATGGTCAGTCCACAGAGTCCCCTCGCGAAACATAAACTGGTGCCGGTCAGCGAGATTGCTAAGCATCCCCTACTGCTGCCGAAAACCGGGTATACGCGCCAGCTCATGGACAAGCTCTTCAGGCCTTACAACTCGCACTTGCACGTCAGCATGGAGCTGCCGAGCATCGGCATGATCAAGAGTTTCGTTGCCGCTGACCTGGGCGTGTCCCTGATCAGCTCCAGCTTCGCGCGCGATGAGGTGAGCGCTGGGCGCGTGAAATTGATCGGATTGCAAGATGTGGAGTTATGGCGGGAACTCGGACTAGTCTACCGTCGCGATCGTACCTTGCCACGGGCGACCACTACATTCATCGCTACGGTACGACAGCTCGCAGCGGCGTCAAAGTAAGATGAGGAGGTTCGGAGACTTCTGCCGAGAGACGAAGCATTCCAAAGATATTCTGTTTTTCGATGAGTTCGATCAAAATTTCCGATTTCCGTTTTGCAGAAGAAAAGGTTAAGGTGGCATTGGTAAAAACATCTGCGTTGTGAGCGAGACTGTAAGATCGCTCATCTGCAAGGGTTTCGGTCGAACCACTGTCATCTGAGAGAGTGCACCATGACAAGACTGGAAGATAATCTAAACCGTGTTCTGGAGGAGCATCAACACGAAAGCGGGCTGCACATCATTGGCGGCCGGCGGCGGCTGATTGATCGTTTGGTCGAGTTGTTTGAGGGACTGAAGCAAGAGAGCGGCCAACGAAGACTAGCGAACGAACGGGATAATTGATCGTTCTCGAACTCTGCAGAAATATGACTATGAACCCTACTTCCCAGAAGACGAAGCGAATTACAACGATGCGCACAGGCACGGCGACACGAATTACGTGTCTTCTGAGGGAGGGCGCCTGGTGAAATAAGCTCACAAGTTCACCGCAGTAACAGGACCCACCGCCAGAAGCAAATTGGCTGGTGGTTTTTTTTTGCTTTGAGATTGCAAAGGAAAGTGGGCGGCGATATGAAGGAATTTTTGCAAGGCATCGAGCAGAAGTCGAGGAATGCGCCATCTGACGTTGTCGTGATGAAGTTTGGTGGCACGTCGGTGGAGAATGCAGCAGCCATCCGGCGGGTGGCGCAGATTGTACGCTCCCGGCTCGGAAGTAGGCCGGTGGTGGTCGTTAGTGCCTTGTCCAAGGTGACTGACCGCCTGTTGCTGATGGGCAAGGCTGCGGCGAGGGGAGATTTGGAAACCGCCATGCAGGTGCTGCAAGAGCTTCGCCAGCGCCACCAGGAAGTCGCTCTCGATCTCGTCCATGGAGCGGACCACGAGCGCGTGCAGCAGTCTCTGACTCTCGATTTTGAGATAGTTAGCGAACTCATTCGCGGAATTGCCGCAGTGGGGGAGTTCAGTCCACGCACGCAGGACTCCCTGCTGGGCTTTGGCGAGTGCCTTTCCAGCAAAATCGCCAGCGCTGCCTTCATTGAAAACGGTTTGAACGTCGCGCTAGTTGATGCCCACGACTGCATCGTTACCGATACCGCTCACACCCAGGCCACCCCGCTGTGGGATCAGACCAATGAGCACTTGGCAAGGCTCCTTACGCCGTTGCTCGAGGCTGGCCAAATTCCACTGCTGGGTGGTTTTATTGGAGCAACTTGTGACGGCATTCCTACCACCCTTGGACGAGGCGGATCGGACTTTAGTGCGGCTATCGTGGGAGCAGGTTTAAACGCGGAACGAATTGAAATCTGGACTGATGTCGACGGTATCATGACCAGTGATCCCAATGTCTGTCCTGATGCGCTGCGCATCGAGCGGATGAGTTTTGCTGAGGCCGCCGAACTCGCCTATTTCGGAGCGAAGGTGCTACATCCGGCCACCCTGTTGCCCGCCATGAGGCAGAACATTCCCGTATACGTCCTGAACTCACGCAATCCGGATTGCGAAGGCACGGAGATCGTCGCTCAGTGCAACGGTGCTACGAGAGTTAAAGCTATCACGGTCAAGCGCGGCGTTGCTGTAGTGGACGTTGAGGCAGTGCGGCGGATGGAACCCGAGTTACTGCGGGAAATCTGCGAGATGTTAGGACGTCATCAATGCACCTTCGATCTGGTCTCCGCATCATGGAGCAGTGCCTCTTTGCTGGTCGGTTCGACCCTGGGCCTTCCGGCAGTTGCCGCGGAACTGAAAGGTCTGGCGAGCGTGAGATGGGAGAACCACAAGGCTCTGGTCTGCCTGGTCGGAGACAAGATTCGCCGACCGGAGATCGCCGGCCATGTTTTCAAAGCGATTTCCCATGTGGATGCCCGCATGATCGGCCAAGGGGCGTCGGAACGGAACATCAGCTTTCTGGTCGATGAGTCCATCGCCGATGAATCGGTGCGGGTGCTGCATCAACTCTTCTTCTCAAGTGATGTCGCCGCCCGCGCAGCTTCAAAGGCTTTATGCCAGGCAGGCGAGGCTTGGCAATGATTATGTTCAGCGGGCTCAGTTAAAGAAAAGATCGGACTAATATTTAGAATCTGCCGCCGTCTCCTTGAGACCGCACACGGCCTGCGTCCATACCTTCGTCCCGCGCGTGACTCCCAACCCGTCACCAGATGGCTCTCTTCATATCCTGCGTACCGCCCTAAATTGTTGCTTGACAGATCAGCGACGCAAGGTAATATGAATAATTATGCTTATCAATGAATACAAATTCATATGAGCAAACCTGCCAGACAGAAAGCAATTCTCGAACTAGTTCGACAGGGGCCAGTTGCCAGTCAGGACGATCTGCAAAAGGATTTAGGAAGGCGCGGGTTCAGGGTAGGGCAGGCTACGCTCTCACGCGACATTCACGATCTAGGTCTGGTTAAGACCTCGCGAGGTTACGCGCTGTCCTCGGGAGAAAGCTCGGAACCGACACTGCCCTCGGTTGCGCGATTGGTTGGGGAATTCGTGCTCAACGTTCGGCCGGCGCAAAATTTGCTGGTTGTGAAGACCACGGTGGGGAGTGCCCAGCCAGTCGCCGCCGCGCTCGATGGAGAATCTTGGAAGGAGGTCGTCGGCACCATTGCAGGCGACGATGCCGTCCTAATCGTTTCTCCAGACAAGAAGTCAGCTAAAAGACTCGCGGTCCGCATTCAGGAGATGCTTGGCTAATGCCGGCCAAACTAAAAACTGCGATTTTAGGCGCGACCGGCTACAGCGGCTGTGAGCTTACGCGGCTTCTCCTGCGCCACCCGCGGGTCGGTAAGCCGCTGCTTCTGAGGCGCCAGAGCGATTCTGACGCACCCATCGACTTGGCCGAAGTGTTCCCGTCTCTGTCAGGAAATGGCGGTTATCCCTTGCAGCCTTTTTCGTGGTCGACGCTGCATGCCGAAGGTGTGGACCTACTTTTTCTGGCAACTCCTCACGAGACTTCTCGCGCGCTTGTACCTGAGGCTGCCGCTCGCGGGTTGCGTGTCGTCGATCTCAGCGGGGCCTGGCGTTTGAAGCAAGCGAAACACCGTGCCGTCTATGGCTTCCACGACAATGGCTCACACTCATCCGAACTTGCTGACAAAGTCATATACGGTCTTCCAGAGCTCAACGGAAGTGCAATCTCAAGTGCCACACTGGTGGCGAACCCCGGCTGTTACGCAACTTCGGTTATCTTGGCGCTGGCGCCGCTCCTGTTGGCGGGTGTAGTGGATCGCAATCGCGGGATTGTTTCCGATTCCAAATCGGGAGTCTCGGGAGCGGGCAAAGAAGCAAACTCGCGGACCCACTTCGTTTCAGTTGCCAATAACTTTTCTGTCTATTCGGTCTTCGGACATCGTCATGTGGGAGAGATCCTGGAGCAACTCAACCTCGACTCCTGCGAATTGATCTTCACTCCACATTTACTGCCCATTCCCCGAGGCATTCTGTCTACGATTTACGTCCATCTGTCTAAATCCATGACTGGTGCCGAGGTGGAAACCTGCTTTCGCGACTTCTATGGGAACCGGCCGTGGGTGCGGATTTTTCCTCCATCGCGTCTGCCGCAAATCCAGTTCGCTTTGCTAACCAACTACTGCGATATCGGATTTTGCGTAGCGGATGATGGGCGCCGGCTTGTGCTGGTTTCATGTCTGGACAATCTGCTTAAGGGTGCGGCTGGACAGGCAGTTCAGAACATGAACCTTATGTGTGGATGGAATGAGAGAGAGGGCCTGAATTGAAAGTGGTGATCAAGATCGGAGGGGCCGCCCTTGAGGATAGATCGGTGCTGCAGAAGTGTGCCCGCGCGGTAGTTCAACTCGCGCAGGATTGTCACCGCGTGGCCGTCGTTCATGGTGGAGGCATCGCTTTGACTCGCACCTTGGGGCAGATGGGAAAGAAGACTAACTTCGTGAATGGCCTGCGTGTCACCGATGCTGAAACCCGGGATGTGGCGCTGATGGTGCTCGCTGGCATCGTGAACAAGAATGTAGTGGCAGCGATTACTGCGGCAGGTCAACCGGCCATCGGATTGTGTGGCGGTGACGGGGCTGCTTTTCGCGCACGTAAGAAACAGAGTGAAGGACTCGACTTGGGTTATGTGGGAGAAATCTGTTCGGTTGAGCCACGGTGGCTCGAAGCCATTTGGGCGCAGGGTGGTATTCCAGTTATCTCCAGCGTCGCGTTGGGCTCGGACGGAGAGTATTACAACATCAACGCTGATCAGATGGCGGCAGCATGCGCGGTCGCATCGCAGGCGAATGCACTGATTTTTCTCACCGACGTCCCAGGAGTGAAGAATGCAGATGGCTCCGTCATGCCTTGGCTGGACTTGAAGCAAGTAGCTGCGTTGATCACGGAGTCCGTAATTGCCGGGGGGATGCTGCCTAAACTCGAAGCTTGCGGTCACGCCCTAAAACGCGGAGTAGGAAGAGTGCGCATCCTGCCTGCTGCGCAAGCGCAGGTCTTGCCACAGTTTTATTTCTCCAAGATCGAGTTTGGCACGGAGGTTATGGCGCTATGAGTCTCGCTGCGGTCAAACGCTCGGAAGCGGCGCTCCTGCTCCCCACATATGAACGGCAACCAGTTCTATTTACTCGCGGGCGCGGTGTGTACCTCTGGGATTCGACCGGTAAAAAGTATCTCGATTTCCTGAGCGGCATCGGGGTCAATGCGCTGGGACACGGCCATCCCGCGATACGGGCAGCTCTACGTGGCCAAGCCAGCCGTCTTGTCCACGTCTCCAATCTTTTCTTTCATGAATATCAAGCGCAACTGGCAGCGCGTCTGACCAAGATGTCCGGTCTGGATCGTGCATTTTTTTGCAATAGCGGCACGGAGGCGTGGGAAGGGGCATTGAAGCTTGCCCGTGCGTACGCGCATGGCCAGAATCACAACGGGCACAAGGCTAAATGGCGCATGTTGGCGCTTGAAAACTCCTTTCATGGCCGAACTTTTGGTGCGCTTGCTACCACAGGACACGCCAAGTATCGGCATCCGTTTGTGCCATTGATGCCTGGGGTGAGTTTTGTCGCTCTGAACGACGTACAGGATCTTAAGCGGCAGTTCGATTCCAGTGTCTGCGCCATATGCGTGGAGGTCATTCAGGGCGAGGGTGGAATCCAGCCGATCACTTCCGAGTTCTTGCAGCTCGCACGTGATTTAACTGAACGATCCGGCGCGGTGCTCATTGCCGATGAGATCCAATGTGGCTTAGGGCGTACCGGGCGTCATTTCGCATACCAGCATTACGGTATTCAACCTGACATCGTCACCGTGGCCAAGCCGCTGGCGGCTGGTCTGCCGCTGGGAGCAATCCTCACCAACAATCGCGTGGCTGGTTGCATGCAGCCCGGCCTGCACGGCACTACGTTTGGCGGAGGCCCACTGGCGTGTGCGGTCGCCATTGAATTCATTGAGCAGCTCGAAGGCATTTTGGGAAACGTGCGGAGGATCGGAGAATACTTCTGGGCTCAGCTTGAAAGACTGGCTGCCAGGCACCCGTGCATCCGCGAAGTTCGCGGTCTTGGCTTGATGCTAGGGATTGAACTGGACTCGTCCGAAGTCGCGAAGACAGTCGTCCTTCAGTTGCTGCGCAGCGGGATCATCATCAACCGCACCCACGAAACGGTCCTACGTTTTCTGCCTCCCTACATTATTCAGAAGAAACACGTGGACATAGTGATCCGCGCCCTCGACTCCGCTCTGCTGGCAACGGCGCCAAAAGCGTTGGGGGGGGCGACGAACCGTCGCGCGTTCATCCACAGGAGCAAAGTATGAGTAGTCAATCTCTTCACACCTCTCAGGCCGTGAGCGCCCCGGAAAAAGAATTCTGGTGCCGCGACTTGGTTTCGATTTGCGACCTTAGTCCGCAGGAGTTGAAGGCCGTGATGGATCTTGCCGGCCTGATGAAAGCACGTCCCTGGGACTTTCGAGGTGCGCTGGCGGGCAAACAGATGGCGATGTTTTTTGAAAAGCCCTCCTTACGAACACGTCTGACTTTCGAGGCTGGCATGGCCAGCTTGGGCGGCGTCTCGTTCTTCGTGGACCAGACTCAAAGCCGCATTGACGCGCGCGAGAGCCTTAGCGACATTGCACGCAACCTGGAGCGCTGGGTGGATGTCGTTGTGCTGCGCACCTTCGACCATTCCACGGTTGCGACCATGGCAGAGCATGCATGTATCCCGGTGATCAACGCTCTCAGCGAACTCGAGCATCCGTGCCAGGCGCTGGCGGACTACTTCACCTTGCAGGAAAGGTTTGGAGATCTGCGGAATATTCGCCTCGCATTCGTAGGCGATGGTAATAACGTGGCGCATTCACTATTGCTTGCCTGCGCCTGCCTGGGCTCCTCAATTCGAATTGCGACGCCGCCAGGGTATGAACCGAGCGCGCGAGTCATTGCGGATGCCCAAGTGATTGCGCATGAGACCGGCGCCATTGTTGAAGTATGTTCGGACCCATATACGGCGGTTTCCGGCGCTGACGCTGTGTACACGGATGTGTGGACCAGCATGGGCCAAGAGCATGAGGCTGCGTCGCGCGCGAGCGTTTTCGAACCCTACCAGGTAAATCAAGAGTTGATGAGTGAAGCCGCGCCCAATGCCGTATTCATGCATTGTTTACCCGCTCACCGCGGCCAGGAAGTCACAGATAGTGTGATCGACTCCTCGCGCTCGATCGTTTTCGACCAGGCGGAGGGCCGTATGCATGTACAGAAAGCCATTCTCTTACTATTGCTGGGCGGCGGAATGAACCGATTGCCTATTAGGAGCGTCCATGCCTGAAAAAGTGGTGCTTGCCTACTCGGGTGGGTTGGATACCTCGATCATTATTCCCTGGCTGAGGGAAAACTATTCCTACGATGTAATTGCCATGGTCGGCGACGTCGGTCAGGGCGATGATCTTGATGCCGTTGTGAATAAAGCGTACGCCACCGGCGCCAGCAAAGTTGTGGTGGAGGATCTGCGCAGGGAATTTCTTACCACGTACGTGTTCCCTGCTTTGAAAGCCGGTGCGGTCTACGAACACAAATATCTACTGGGAACTTCGCTGGCGCGTCCGGTAATCGCCATGCATCAAGTGGAAGTTGCCTTTCGCGAGGGGGCCACTGCGCTAGCTCACGGGTGCACGGGAAAAGGCAACGACCAGGTCCGGTTTGAACTGGCCTATCAGGCTCTGGCCCCAGAACTCAGGATCATCGCGCCATGGCGTGAATGGAATTTGAAATCTCGGGAGGACTGTCTCGACTACGCCGAACAACACGCGATCCCAGTCGAAGCCAGCCGCCAGAAGATCCACAGTCGCGATCGCAATTTGTGGCACGTCAGCCACGAAGGAGGCGAACTGGAAGATGCGGCCAATACGCCGTTCCTCAGCACCTGGCAAATTACGCGCTCTCCACAAGAAGCCCCCGACCACGAGGAGCACGTTGAAATCGGCTTCGACAAAGGGGTGCCAATCTCCGTCAACGGCATAAGGCTCGACGCAGTTTCGCTGGTGGAGCTGCTCAATGAAATCGGTGGTCGAAATGCCATTGGACGGGTCGACCTGGTGGAGAACCGTTTTGTAGGGATAAAGTCACGCGGCTGCTACGAAACTCCGGGCGGCACATTGTTGCTCGCGGCTCAGCGAGAGCTTGAAGCACTATGCCTGGACCGTGATCTGATGCACTTCAAACAGCACATCGCCCTGAAATATGCAGAGCTGGTGTACTTCGGTCTGTGGTTCACACCGCTGCGCGAGGCTTTGGACGCTTTCGTGGAAAATACGCAAGAAAATGTATCCGGGGCGGTAACCCTCTCCCTCTACAAGGGAAACGTTAGCGTGGTGAGCCGCCGTTCTGAATGCTCGCTGTATCGTACCGACCTCGCTGCTTTTACGATGGGAGACAACTATAACCAGAAAGATGCGGAAGGATTCATCCGTATCCTCGGATTGCCCTCACGCTCCCGCGCGCAGTCGCGCATGGAGGTCGCAAAATGAAAATGTGGGCAGGCCGCTTCCGGCAGCCTCTTGATTCTGAATTTGCAAATTGGCAGAGGTCCTTTTCCTTTGACTGGCGCCTGCTGGCCCACGAGTTGGCCGCCAGCCTGGTCCACGCTCGCGCTCTGAAGGAGTCTGGAATCTTATCGTCGGAAGAGTTGGCGAAGATTCTCCAAGGCCTGGAGCAAATCGCCAGCAGAGCAGAGAATTCGCCAGGGTTCCGTGATGACGACGAGGCCGAGGATGTACACCACTTTGTCGAGAAACAATTGGTCAACCTGATCGGTGACACCGGTTACAAATTGCACAGCGGGCGTAGCCGCAACGAGCAGATCGCTACCGATCTTCGCCTGTATGTTCGTGACAGCATCGACAAGATTCAACTCCTTCTGGCGAACTGGCTCGACGTAACGCTGAGCCGAGCTGACAAAGCGGGTGGTGCGGCCATGCCTGCATACACGCATCTGCAGCGTGCCGAACCGGTCCTGGTTGCTCATTGGCTGTTAGCGTACGTCGAAATGTTTTTGCGCGACTACGACCGCTTTAGTGACTGCCGAAAGCGGGTGAATCTCTGTCCTTTGGGCTCCGGCGCGGTCGCCGGGGCCAGTGTGTCATTGGATCGAGAAATGATGGCGGCCGAGCTGGGCTTCAGCGGCCCAACTCCAAACAGTGTGGATGCAACCAGTGACCGCGATTTTGTATTGGAGTTTGTGAATGATCTCTCTATTCTGGCATTGCATCTGAGCCGCTGGGCAGAGGAGATGATTCTTTTCTCCACCCCGGAATTTGGTTTCATAAATTCGCCGGACAAGTATTCCACGGGCAGCAGCGCCCTGCCGCAGAAAAAGAATCCGGATCTGGTGGAATTGACGCGCGCGAAATCGGCCCGGATTATGGGCGCAGCGACCACTTTGTTCGTTACCGTCAAGGGTCTGCCGCTGGCTTACAACAAGGATTTGCAAGAAACACAGGAGCCGCTGTTCGACTCCACTGAAACCGCGCTCTCGTTGCTCCCTCTGCTAACCGGATGGATGAAAGAAATGAAATTCGACTATGTCCGGATGCAGTCGTCGGTGCAGTCCGGATTCATGAATGCCTTGGCCGGCGCCACCTATTTGGTGCATCGCGGCGTGCCGTTCCGTATGGCACACGAGCAGATCGGCAAGGCGGTGCAGGAGTGCTTGGAGAAAGGCTGCGAGCTGCAAGACCTCTCGCTCGAAGAGCTGCGCCAGTTTAATCCGTTATTTGATCAGGACTTCTATTCTGCTTTGACCTTGGAGTCGGTGCTCTCGGTTCATGACGTGTCCGGTGGCACTGCGCCAGTCCAAGTCAAGCAGGCGATTGCAGAAGCCAAGCACCGGGTAGCCCTTTTGCGGGGAGAAGTTCATGCGCACGCGTGACGCGATCCTGCCAGACGCACGGCAGATTCACGATTTGATCGCTCTCTACTCCGGAGACGGTACCTTGCTTCCCCGAAGCCTGGCAGAGATCCATGAAAACATCCGCGATTTTGTAGTAGTGGAAGACAGCGCCCGCATCATTGGCTGTGGTGCGCTGCATCTCTATGGTATGCACTTGGCCGAAATCCGTTCGATCGCGGTTCACCCTCGCGACAAAGGCTGCGGGGCGGGCAAGCGCCTGGTTAAGTCTTTGCTGGCGCAAGCTGAAAAACAGCAGGTCACTTGCGTTTGTCTCTTTACACGCCTGCCGGAGTTCTTCGCTCGGATGGGTTTTTCGGTTGCCGCGCGTGAGGACCTTCCCGACAAAATATATAAGGACTGTTGCAAGTGTCCCAAGGTGCACTGCTGCGACGAGGTCGCAATGGTGCGGGGGGACTTACCCAAGTTTGCCATTCTGCAGCAGCCTGGTTCCGTGTTCGTAAAACTTCAGGCGTGATCTAAAGATTTAGCGATTTTGCGTTCAAATTCGAAGGAGCCCGTCACGAAAGTGTCGGGCTCCTCCTAATCGCAAACGGCTTCGTTTTAGTTAACAGTCAAAGTTGTGCTGCCGCTCACCGGTGTACCGCTTTGTGTAACGGTAGCTTTGATCGTGGTGGTTCCAGTACCAGAGGTGGTGAAGAGTCCGGGAGAACCCAGCACCGCTACGCCCGCGTTTGAGGAGTTCCACGACGCAAAGTTCGTCAGGATCTCCGTAGTACCGTCATTGAACATTCCGGTGGCTACGAATTGCTCAGAGCTGCCCAGGCTTATGCTGGGGTTGGCCGGCGTAATCTGAACTGAAGTAAGCACTGCATTGGTGATGTTCAGAGAGATCGTGCCGCTAATCCCTCCGAATGAGGCGGTAATGGTGGCTGCACCCGGAGCCACACCGTTGACCACCCCGGAAACACCGGACACCGTCGCAATCGCTGGCTTGGAGGAAGTCCAAGATGCCGATCCGGTTAGATTTTGGGTACTACCGTCCGCGAAATTGCCGGTCGCCGTTAATTGAGCCGAAGTCTCTACGGCCAGGTTTGAAGCTGGGTTTGGTGAGGTGACGGTAATGGAGGTCAGTTGAGAATTGGTGACCTTCAAGCTGGCAGTACCGCTAACGCCAGTCAAACTAGCGGTGATTGTGGCAGTACCTACCCCTTGACCCCTTGCTAATCCGGTGCTGACGGTAGCGACGGAGGAAGGCGATGCATTCCACGCCACCGATTGCGTGAGGTTTTGCGTGCTGTTATCGCTGAAAGTGCCAGTGGCAATGAACTGCACGCTGCCTCCCGGCGCCGTAAATGTACTCGCCGGGGTGACCGCGATCGATCTCAAGCTTAGACCCGTGACCGTAAGTTGAACCGCACGCGAAATGGTCGGAGCGAAAGTTGCTGTAGCGGAGATATTTGTGGTTCCCGCGGCGACTGCAGTTGCGGACCCATTGCCGGTGATTGTGGCGGCAGATTTGTTGCTTGAGTCCCAAGTAACTTGCGATGTTATCGTCTGTGTTGAGGCGTCGTCGAAGGTGCCTACCGCGGTGAAATTGAGCTTAGTACCGGGGTTTACCGATGCACCAGAAGGTGCTATGGCAATCGAGCTCAGCGTGGCACTACTAACATGCAGGTTAGTGGTGACTGGTGCAAGGGAACTCAAGGTTGCTGTGATTGTGGTGTCGCCGGGTGCGGTGTTGCTTGCCAGACCGCTTCCCGCACCAATGGTTGCAACCGAGGTATTCGAAGAACTCCAGGTTACCAGGTTCGATACATTGTGTGTGCTGCCATCGGTAAGCGTACCGGTAGCGCCAAATTGTACGTTCGTCAGATGGGCTATCGTCGAGTCCTTTGGAGATATGCTAATCGAAACCACATTGGCCAGGTCCACAGTGATTGACGTATTACCGTTCACTCCACCGAAGCTAGCTGTAATTGTTGCTGTTCCTTTGTTGTTTCCTGTCGCCACGCCACTGTTGGACGTGACCGAGGCCACGCCATTTGCCGAGGAACTCCAGAGCGAAACGTTGGTTATGTCCTGTGAGGTGCCATCTGAGAATGTGCCGCGTGCCGTGAACTTCTGCTGAGTGAAGACCGAAATTGTCGGGTTCGCGGGAGTCACAGTGATCAAAGTCGGTGTCGCGTTTGTCACTGTGAGCGTTGTGGATCCGGAAACGCCGTTCAACGCCGCTGTTATGGTCGTCGTACCGGCTTGGTTTCCAGCCTGAGCCACACCCTGAACGATGATGGTAGCCACGGCGGTCGTAGCGGAACTCCAGGTGGCCAGTGTGGTTATGTTCTGAATCGTTCCGTCGAAATAGGTTCCCGTCGCCGTGAATTGCTGTTGCGTATTACGGGCAATGGACGGGGTCGCAGGCGTAATCGCGATCGACTTTAACGCTACACCGATGGTCAGAGTTGTCTTGCCACTCACACCGCCCGAGGTCGCGGTGATGGTGGCGGAGCCCTTCTTCAGTCCTGTCGCGACACCGGTTGCGCTTATCGTCGCTACGGCGGTATCCGATGAACTCCAGCTCGCCGAGCTGCTCAGGTCTTTGGTACTGCCGTCGTTGAACCTGCCGGTGGCAGTAAATGGCTGCGTTGCTCCGCCAGCAGCAATCGTTATAGATGGGTTGGCAGGAGTTACCTGTATCGATTGAAGAACGGGAGGCTGAGGATTTCCACCATTCGAGCCACCACCGCCACAACCCAACAGCAGGCCTAAACACACAAATCCAATCGATAGCAAGACCCTTTTCACGAGAAAACCTCCGAGAATTTATGAGCTATTACCACCGCAGAGCTGGGGATGGGTGAACGTCGTAATACTGTTCATTAGGCAGTTGACTTGCCAAATCAGCGTTTAGCGTTTCATCGCCGCCATGTTATTGATGCTCATGAACTTGCTTGCTCGTAGGGGGGTACCCGGAAGAACCTCTATCAGCCAGGTGTGCAAACTCTTTCACTGGGCACGGTGGGAACATTCCTGCCCTTTGGACGCGACAGAAAAGTCGACCAAACAGAGGCTCATGGGTCGGCCAAGGAACTTTGCGGAGGACTTAATTAAATATGACAATGCTCAACCCTGAAAATCCGAGGTGATGATCCAGCCCGCGTGTAATCCTCCGTGGTCTTGAGGCTTTGACCTTCACTAATCTGTAGAATCGGGCGTTCGCGAACTGCAGTGTCCCAAGGAGAGTGCGATGCACTGGACCCAGATTTATGATCCATTCGGTCACTGGTGGCTGTCCACGTTAGTTGCGGCTCTTCCCATCCTTGTGTTGTTTGGATTGCTCGCCGGTCTGAAAGTGAAACCGCACTGGTGTGCCATCGCCGGCGCACTTACCGCCATGATCGTGGCTGTTTTCGTTTTCAAGATGCCACCGGTCCTTGCGGTCATGAGCTTCGGCTACGGTGTTGCATTCGGGATATTGAAGATAGCTTGGATTGTTCTCGCCGCTGTCTATCTATATGACATTTCCGTCGAAACGGGTCAGTTCGAAGTCATGAAAGAGTCGGTCGCGGCGATTACCTCCGACCGCCGCTTACAAGTCTTGCTGGTTGCGTTTTGTTTTGGCGCATTTATTGAAGGGGCAGCAGGATTCGGTGCGCCAGTGGCCATCGCGGGCGCTTTCATGATCGGCCTCGGTTTTAGACCCTTTCACGCTGCTGCCCTGAATTTGATCGCGAACACGGCACCGGTAGCATGGGGCTCTATCGGGACACCGATCCACACGCTGGCCGCCGTCTGCGGTCTCCCGGAATCGGATTTGAATGCCATGATCGGACGAATCCTTCCATTTACAGCGGTAATTGTCCCCTTCTGGCTGGTGCGAACCATGGTGAACTGGGAAGAGACTTTTGAAGTTCTTCCCGCCATTCTGGTTGTCGGTTTCTCTTTCGCTTTCACCCAATTCTTCTGGTCGAACCACGTTGACGGTAATCTGGTGGATATTGTGGCGGGCGTGGTCTCGATCACTGCGACGTTGGTATTCCTCCGCATCTGGAAGCCGAAAAAGATCTGGCGCTTTGACTACGACAAAGAAGTAGCGCCGGCGATGCCATTGCAGGGCAAAATCGTGGACCAGTTCGGGGGCCAATGGGATGCCGAAAAGTTGGACGGCTATGTGAATGCGAACTCCTATTCTGCCGGCCAGGTCATAAAAGCCTGGATGCCTTTCGCCATTCTCTCTTTTTTTGTGCTGCTCTGGGGTATGCCTTCGATCAAGCTTGCCATGAACCGGACCACCACGCCCGCTTTTACCGTTACGCTTGCTGACGGCAAGGTGCGCTCAGGGCCGCCCGGTTGGGACGTTCCCTATCTCCATAACGCGGTCTACCGGTCCGCTCCCATAGCGGCTAAGCCCACTCCTGAAGCGGCACGATATGACTTCAATTGGCTGTCTGCGACTGGGACGGGATGCTTCTTCGCCGCCATTGTTTCTGGGTTACTTCTCGGATTGAATCCACTCCGGCTGATGAACATTTTCTGGCGCACGCTGCTACGCATGCGGCTCGCGGTCATCGCCATATCGTTTATGCTGGGGCTTGGTTATGTGACACGGTACTCGGGACTCGACGCGGTGCTCGGGCTGGCCTTCACTCGAACCGGCTGGGCTTATCCTTTCTTCGGTACGTTTCTAGGGTGGCTCGGGGTTGCCCTGACCGGAAGCGACACTTCATCGAATGCGCTCTTCGGAAGCTTGCAGCGAATCACTTCGCAGCAATTGGGAATCGATCCTGTGCTCATGTGCGCCGCCAATAGTGCTGGGGGTGTGATGGGCAAAATGGTGGATGCACAATCGATTACCATTGCCACTGCCGCAACCGAGCAGGTGGGCAATGAAGGCATCATTTTTCGCTTCGTGGTGTGGCATTCGGTTGCTCTCGGAGTAATTGTCGGGATCATTGTCATGCTCTACGCTTACGTGTTTCCTCACGCCGTACCTCATGGACTATCGTTTGTAAAGTGAGCTGACCGTACTGTCGGAGGATTGAGTGAGCTTTCCGTGCATGGCTGACACGATTTCCGGTTCTCGCTTTACGGTAAAACGGACGTGTATCTTCTATGTGTTGCCACTTCTCTTGATGATTTCACCATGCAAGTCCGCTGCTGGCCCCCGCGGTTCACAAGCCGATCGCGCGCACGTCGCGCCGGGGAGAATTGATGCCATCTTCGGCGGGTTGAAGTCGAAAGATGCTCCGGGCGGAGCTGTGCTTGTGATTAAGAATGGGCAGATCGTGTTCCAGCAGGGATACGGAGTAACGGATCTCCATTCACTTCATGAAATCGATGCGCACACCAATTTCCGGTTAGCTTCGGTGACCAAACAGTTCACCGCCACAGCGGTGATGCTGCTGGTTGAAGATGGAAAATTGCACTACGACGACGATCGGGTCACTGATATTCTTCCGGAGTTTGCTGATTATGGAAAATCGATTACTATCCGCAATCTGTTGAACCACACGTCGGGCTTACAAGACTACGAAGACTTAATGGTGAATGATCGGCCAGGGGACGAGATTCCTCAGATTAAAGATGCGGGAGTACTCGATCTCCTAAAGAAACAAAAGGGCACAAAATTCGCGCCAGGATCACAGTGGGATTACAGCAATTCCGGTTACGCACTTCTGGCTATGATCGTAGAGAAGGTTTCCGGGCGGCCATTTGGGCTGTTCTTACTCGACCGCATCTTCGCGCCAGTGGGGATGCGAAATACCCTGGCTTATGAGAAAGGAACGAACAAAGTGCTTAATCGCGCTTATGGGCATACCAAGGCGGACGACGGATGGCATGAAACCGATCAAAGTCCAACCTCGGCTGTTTTGGGGGACGGGGGAATTTACTCCTCAATCGAGGATATGGCCAGATGGGATCAAAGTTTGGAGCGCCATAGTCTGCTGAGTGAATCCAAAATGCGGCCCGCGCTTACCCCGGCAACATCATTATCAGGTGATCTTCTCAAGGGTCCGGACGGAAAACCTGTCAGCTATGGCTTTGGGTGGTTCTTGGATCCATACAAAGGCCATGCTCGCATGTTTCACAACGGTGAAACCGTCGGCTTTCGAAACACGATTCAGCGTTTTCTGGACCGCAAGCTTACCATTGTGGTGCTCTGTAACCGCGCTGATGTCAATCCGGAGGCGCTGGCTTTGCAGGTAGCTGATTTGTATTTTGGCGCGGCGGACTAGAATTCCATACTGCTTGTCGAATGTGGGCCGATTACCGCTCACTCCGTGTTGACAAGTATTATTGCGTGCCCAATCGAATGAAAGGGAATCATCGATGCGACTACTGCGCCTCCTCGCTATTGTTTGCTTGCTGGTTATGTCTGTAGCTCTCGTCCACTCTCAGCAGCAAATTAGCACTATGCCATTGCCTGCAAGTTTCCGGCCAGGAAGTGGTCAATTTGTCATCGACCAGTCATTTTCGGTTTCGCTTACAGGCTATAAAGACAAACGTGTGGAACGAGGCACACAGCGTTTTTTGCAACAGCTTTCCCGGCAAACCGGAATGCCGTTAGTCAATAAATCTGCCGAGTCATCACGAGCGGGTCTGACTATTCGTACAGACCACGGAAGCAAACAGGTTCAGGAACTCGGTGAAGATGAGTCCTACGATCTGCAAGTGACATCTTCAGGGGCGCAACTAAGCGCTCCTAGTCCTCTGGGCGTACTGCATGGACTGCAGACATTTCTTCAGTTGGTAAAAACCAGCAGCACCGGCTTTGCCGTGCCAGAGGTCACGATTCAGGATAGACCTCGCTTTGCTTGGCGTGGATTGATGATCGACGTAGCTCGCCATTTCATTCCCCTGGATGTACTAAAGCGCAATCTCGATGGGATGGCGGCGGTCAAGATGAACGTATTCCACTGGCATCTATCGGAGAACCAGGGGTTCCGCATCGAAAGCAAAAAATTGCCCAAGCTCCACCAACTCGGCTCCGACGGTCTCTATTACACCCAGGATGAAGTACGCGAGTTGATCGCCTACGCGCGCGACCGGGGCATCCGCGTGATTCCGGAATTTGACATGCCCGGGCACAGCACCTCCTGGTTCGTCGGGTATCCCGAACTGGCGAGTGCGGCGGGCCCTTATCAGATCGAACGCAAATGGGGAGTCTTCGACCCCGCAATGGACCCAACCCAGGAGAGAACATACAAGTTCCTCGACCAGTTCATCGGTGAGATGGCCGCGCTTTTTCCCGATCAGTATTTTCACATCGGCGGTGACGAAGTAAATGGAAAGCAGTGGGACGCCAATCCGAAGATTCAGGAGTTCATGCGTTCCCATGGCATGAAGAGCAATCAGGACCTGCAGGCATACTTCAACAAGCGAGTACAGGCGATAGTAAGCAAACATAAGAAAACCATGATCGGCTGGGATGAGATCCTGAATCCCGATTTGCGGAAAACTATTACCATCCAGTCATGGCGTGGCCAGCAATCGCTGGCGCAAGCAGCGAAGTTGGGTTATCGCGGGCTGCTGTCGCATGGCTATTACATTGATTTGATGTGGCCGGCATGGCAGCACTACGCGGTGGATCCCATGGCCGATGCTGCGGCGAGCCTGAGCCCAGAAGAAAAGCAACGTATCTTGGGCGGGGAAGCCTGCATGTGGTCGGAATACGTTTCGCCGGAGAACATCGACTCACGTATCTGGCCTCGGAGCGCGGCAATTGCGGAGCGTCTCTGGTCGCCGCAGAATGTGCAGGACGTGAATTCGATGTACCAGCGCCTTAAGATCGTCAGTCGGCATTTAGACTGGCTGGGCTTGACTCATAATTCCAGCTATTGGCCCATGCTTCGCCGAATTGCGGGTACAGAGGACATTTCGGCATTGCGGACACTGGCTGACGTGGTGGAGCCTGTCAAAGACTATACCCGCGAGGAAACTGCGCCATCAGTGCCGACAAGCGCAACTCCGCTGAATCGTCTGGTGGATGCTGCGCGTCCCGAAAGCCAGACGGCACGGCAGTTCGCCGCTCTGGTGAATGCTTTTATTTCGCAGCAATCCAACAGCGACGAGATTAGAGCTGAAATTCGTGCGCTGCTGACGAGATGGCGTGACAATGCAAACAAATTTCAACCGGCGACGGTCAGTTCCTTTCTATTGAAGGAGGTTGTACCGGTTTCGAACGAACTCTCAGCGCTTGGTACCGCCGGTCTGAGTGCGCTGGATTACCTCGAAAACGGGGAGACCCGTCCGGAGACGTGGGAGGCAGAACAACTTGCGCTAGTGGAACGAGCCAAGAAGCCGCAGGCGCAGGTTCTACTCATGGTGGCACCCGCGGTGCAGGCGTTAATTGAAGCGAGCGCCGCCACCGAACCTTCATCATCCAAATAGCCCGGTGATCTCATATCGACCCGCCGCACAAAGCGATGACTGAACGCAAACAGACGCTGAATGTCGCTATGATCGGTCATGGCTTTATCGGACGAGTCCATTCCAACGCCTTTCATCAAGTCGGCCACTTCTTCGATATTCCTTACAAACTCCATTTGAAGGTAGTCTGCGGCCGAGATCGCACCAAGCTAGACGCGATGGCGTCGCAATGGGGTTGGGAAGGAACGGAAACTGATTGGCGGGCTGTGATCAGCAGACCGGACATCCAAATTGTGGACATAGCAGCTCCTAACGTGTTGCACGCTCCGATAGCACTGGCTGCGGCCCAGGCAGGAAAAATCGTGCTTTGCGAGAAACCGCTGGCCATGTCGCTGGAAGAGGCTGAGGCTATGGCAAAGGCCGTTGATGGCCTGCCCAACCTGGTTTGGTTTAACTACCGCCGTGTACCAGCTATCGCGTTTGCAAGAGCACTCATTAATGAAGGCCGCACCGGCCAGACATTTCATTATCGTTCTACTTATCTACACCAATCCGGCACTGATCCAGCGAGAGCTTCAGGCTGGCGCTTTAAGCGTAGCGAGGCGGGTTCGGGCGCTATGGGAGATCTTTTGTCGCACTCTGTTGACCTCGGGTTTCATCTCAACGGCGCCATCACGGAGTTGATGGCGATGACTCACACTTTTGTCCCCGAACGGGAAGTGGATGATGCGGTGATGTTCCTGGCGCGGTTCACCAATGGCAGTATTGGGACTTTCGAGGCCAGCCGCTTTGCAGTAGGGTGCCGCAATCGCAATACTTTCGAGATCCATGGATCACGGGGCATGTTGCGCTTCAATATGGAAAATATGAATCAGCTTGAGTTCTACGATGCGACTGAAGCTCCAAATCTTCAAGGCACCCGTAACCTGATGATTACCGGTCCGGATCATCCCTATTCCTCGAACTTCTGGAAACCGGGTCACATCATTGGCTATGAGCACACCTTTATTGCCACTCTGGGAGATTTCTTTGGCGCATTAGCGCGGCACGAAGGGTTCCATCCAGATTTTGAGGATGCCGTCTTGGTCCAACGAGCCTTGAGTGCGGTCGAGCGATCGGCCGTGTCACGGAGTTGGGTGTCGTTGAAATGAAGGGAAGAAGGACGTTTTTCGGATCTCCCGAAGCGCCAAATACATGCCTGTGGCCCTTGCGTAGGCTCCACGCCGCGAGCCTACAGGAAAGACCGTATGGACGCCGCAGGGTTACTCTCTTAGGCTTAAGGGTTGATCTGTCTATAAATGTCGTATTCCTTTACAGTATTTGGGCAAGGGGCCATCTTGGTCCGGTTGGCAGTGGGGAGAGAGTCTTTCGTTCCGTTATCGGGCCTCTCAAGGCGACACTCTTTCATTTTTCTACGACGTCTCATCTTCGAGTAAAAACGTGTGCAAGGGTGCGTTGTGGCCTTTTTGCGGATACTCATAGCAGATGATCACGAAACGGTACGCCGTGGGCTGCGCAATCTTTTATCTTTGCGTCCCGAGTGGGAGATCTGCGGCGAGGCCGTTGATGGCCACGATGCTGTGCAGAAAGTCAAAGAACTAAAACCCCGAGTTGCCGTGCTCGACATCAGCATGCCGCAACTAAACGGTCTGGAAGCCACACGTCTGATCCGAAAAGAAGTTCCGGAGACTGAAGTTCTTATCGTAAGCCAGCACGTGTCGCCAGCGGTCGTGGCTGCGGCAATGAACGCCGGCGCGCGAGGCTATGTTGTCAAAGCCGATGTACCGCGTGACTTTCTGGCAGCTGTTGAGGCTGTAAGTCAGTGTAGATCCGCTTTCAGCTCCAGTGTCGCTGACTATCCGGCGAACCTGTTCCTCCATGCGGATGATCCTTCTCGCAATTTAATCCTCCCAGCCAGCGCCGCGGACACTGAACTCGATTCGATTGGCGGTAGTGGTCACAGCGCTCTCGTGGGCGTAAGAGACCGACTGATTTTTCAGCAAAGTCCCCAGCCGATGTGGGTGTGTGATGCGAGCACCCTTCAATTCCTTGATGTCAACGAAGCGGCGATTCGGAACTACGGGTACTCGCGCCAAGAATTTGTCGGAATGACAATTAAGAATATCCATCCTGGGGAAGACGTTCCGAGACTGGAACAAGCTTTGAGCGAGGCCCACCTTGCTGGAGTTTACAGCGGACAATGGAGGCACCGAACAAAGAACGGATCTTTTATCGATGTAGAGGTAACCTCGCATCAGCAAGACTTTGTCGGGAAACAGATCTGGTTTTCGGTCGCAAATGACATTACGGACCGCAAGCGAGCTGAAGCTGCATGCCTTATGCTAGCGGCAATTGTGGATTCCTCCGATGATGCGATTATCTCCAAAGACTTGAATGGGGTTATCACCAGCTGGAACATCAGCGCTCAGCGTATTTTCGGTTATGACGCTGCAGAAGCGATCGGACGGAATATTAGGATTATCATTCCACCCGAACTGCGAGATGAAGAGCCAAAGATCCTACAACGGCTCCGGGCCGGTGAACGCATCGGGCATTATGAAACAACTCGCGTCACCAAGCAGGGGAAAAGAGTCAAGGTCTCGTTGACTATCTCTCCAATAAAAGACTCTGACGGGCGAGTTATAGGTGCTTCCAAGATCGCCCGCGACATAACCGAGCGCTTGCAGATTGAATCGGCGTTACGTGACAGTGAGAATCGTCTCCGCTTGGCACAAGCGGCGGCCAACATCGGTACGTGGGAATGGGATCCAGTCCGTAATGTAGGTTCCTTGTCGGACGACCTCCATCGAATGTTTGGAACAGACTCGACCGATCAACGGCACCCCCAAACCTGGATTTCCCATGTTCATCCCGAAGACCTGCCGAAGGTGCAGGCCAAAATGGAAGAAACTCGTGGCTCGGATGTGATGGAATTCGAATACCGTTACCAGCATCCTGAACGCGGACTTCGCTGGTTTTACTGCAAGGGCCGCAGATTTTCTGATGGTAACAACGACCGCAGTATGTTTGGCGTCCTTTTGGACGTTACCGAGCGTAAGCAGCTCGAACAGGAATTGCGGGCAGCTCATGATGAACTCGAAAAACGAGTTCAGGAGCGGACGGCTGAGCTCGCTGAATCCAATCGGGCGCTTGAAGCGCAGATAAGAGCGCGGACCCAAGCCCAAGAAGCGCTGGAAAGGCAGACTGGCACTTTACGTGAGCACTCCCAATTGCTGGACTTGGCGAATGACGCAATTTTCATTCGCAGCTTTGACGGCACGGTGTCGTACTGGAACGACGGCGCCGAACGGCTGTATGGCTGGACCAAGGAAGAGGCGCGGGAAAAGCGACTCGGTATGCTCTTGCAAACGAAGTTTCCCACTCCTTTCGAAAAGATCAAGGAGGCTCTGGTACGAGATGGTAACTGGGAGGGGGAGCTCGTTCATACCAGGAAAGACGGCAGCCGTGTTACGGTAGCGAGCCGCTGGACGCTTTGGCGAGATCAAGACGGAAGGCCCCTGGGTTGGTTACAGATCAATACTGACATTTCCGGTCGCAGGCGTGCCGAGGAAAGCTTGCGCCACCTTTCCGCTCGTCTGTTGCAACTTCAGGATGATGAGAGACGCCGCATCGCCCGCGAACTCCATGACAGCGCGGGGCAGATTCTCGTGGCCCTGGACATAAATCTTTCTTTAATCGAGAAGAATGCCGAAAACCATTCTCCCAAAACCGTGAACGCAATCAACGAGAGTCTTGGCTTAGTACAGCAACTCTCCAAAGAGCTTCGGACCATCTCCCATTTGCTGCATCCGCCGCTTCTCGACGAAGCAGGCCTCCGCTCTGCGGTCCAATGGTATGTTGACGGTTTTGCGAAACGAAGCAAAATACCTGTCGATTTGGAACTTGCGTCCGACTTGGGCCGGCTGCCGCGAGAGTTGGAAACAACAATCTTCCGGATAGTGCAGGAGTGCCTTACAAACATTCATCGCCACTCTGGTAGTGCGACCGCCAATATCCGGATTTCGCGAAATTCAGATGGGGTGGCCGTGGAAATACGAGACCGCGGTAAAGGCATGTCCAATAACAATTCTCGCAACTCCTCCGGACCTGTTACTCCGGGGGTTGGAATCCAAGGTATGCGAGAGCGAGTCCGTCAACTGGGCGGGCATTTGAAAATTCGCTCGGGAAGTGGCGGGACTACCGTTAGTGCCATTTTGCCGGTTGCCATTGCTTCGGCTCAAAGTGCAACCGGAGCCGCGGATTAACGGCAGCAAAAAACTAGCCAAGCCTTATTTAAATGAGGGGCTCAATTACTTGTTAGCTCGCTCTATATGGTGCCCATAATATTCGTAGGCCGACATTGGTTTTTCGCCGCCTTTCTTCCATAACCGGGTATCTTCAGAGAACTTGCCAAGGGCACGCGCCATTTCGCGAATGTGAATGGCAACCGCCCCACAGCACGCGCCAATGTAATTGATGCCCATATCCCTTGCCGCTACTGCATAGTCGCCCATATCGCCACGAGTAACCTGCAGCGGATCGAGCCCATACGGAAACTCTGGCAGGCTCGTAAAATCAGGCTTGTCCACCGGTGTGTGATAGCCGACAGGCTGGCACGCGAGATAGCCTGAGACCGCTTTGCGCATCTGTTCCATGGCAGGCAGCATGTGTTCGGGAGGGCGCAAACAATTCATGCCGACGATATCGGCCCCGGCGTCGAACAAGGTCTTGGCCGCATACGCTGCACTCTTTCCCTCTGCGGTTTCATCTTTGTTCTCGAAACAAATAGTGACCATCGCAGGCAGACCCGTCTTCTTCGCGCACTCCACCGCAATAAGAGCTTCACCCAGCCAGGAGAAGGTTTCTCCGATAATGAAGTCCACTCCCTCATCCACTTGCACTTCGAGTTGCTCGTCGAAGGTCTTCCGTACCCGGTCCTTTGCAGAGGCACTGTCGGGTTCATACATCCAGGTGAGACTTAGGTTGCCCGCGACCAGACACTGATCGCCCGCCACTTCGCGGGCGATCCTAACAGCGGCACGGTTAAGATCTTCCAGTCGATTCTGCAAGCCAACCGTGGCCAATTTATCGCGGCTGGCGTAGAACGTGAGCGTCTGCAGCACTTCCGCACCAGCTTGCCGAAACTCGATGTGCAGTTCGCGGAGAGCGTCTGGATAAGTCAATGCGACTTCGGGCGTGAATGGACCCGCGCGTACCCACCCACGTTTCTCCAGTTCCAGCAGATAGCCACCATCCCCCAAAACTGGGCCGTCCTTCAGCCGCTCCAGAATCCCTTTGTTCTTCATCCTTGCTCCTTAGCGGAATATGTTTTGGCACATTGATGGAAATGCTTTCTGCCCCGATTCCGAATCACACCCGCGCGAGAGGTGCGATTGCTTACGCCGCAGCCCCCTTAAATCGCCCCTTTTTCCAGTCACGCAGGGCTTGGTGAGCAGCGTTGTGTCCGGGGGCGCCAGTGACTCCGCCGCCGGGATGCGCGCCCGCCCCGCAAAGATAAAGTCCGGCAATGGGAGTGCGGTACTGCGCCCATCCTGCTACCGGACGCATAAAGAACAACTGCTCAAGGCTAAGGTCGCCGTGGAAAATGTTGCCTTCAGTCAGCCCGTAGGTGCGTTCGAGATCGAGTGGTGTCAGCACTTGCCTGGTAAGGATTGCGTTCGGCACATTAGGCGCGTATTCCGCAATCTTCTTCACCACCCGATCGCCCAGCAGGTCTCGCTTTTCGTCCCAGCTTCCCTCACGCAGGTGATAGGGAACGTATTGCACGAAGCAAGTCATGATGTGCTTACCCTTCGGCGCAAGAGAATCGTCGACGTTCGAGGCGACAACGCAGTCCACCCAGAGCTCTTCCGGGATCTCTCCGGACTTGGCGATGTCGTAACAACGCTCGGCAAACTGAAGCGAAGGTACCAGCGTGTAGAGCGCGCGTTCCTTTGGCGTAGCATTCCCGGGAGTCCCCGTGAACCGCGGCTCCTCGGCTAGCACCATGTTCACCTTGGCGCAGGGACCTTCCATCTTTATGCCCCTCACTGCGCGCAGAAAATCCTCCGGCAGTTCACTCGCACCCAGCATCTTCAGGAAGGTGCGCTTGGGGTCCGCATTAGAGAGCACCAGGCGCGAGCGGATTTCCGAGCCATCCTCGAGCACGACCCCTCGGACGCAGCGATGACGGCTGTCAATCTGAGCGACGGGTGCGCTAGTACGAATTTCCACTCCCCGCCTCTTACCGGTAGCGGCCAAGGCCTGCGTGATTGCGCCCATTCCGCCCATAACGTGGCCGTAGAAGCCCTGCACTTCGTGGTCGCCCCCGCTCAACAGATGAAAGAGCAGACCGAGTGCAGAACCAGGCTGATACGGGCCTCCGTGTTTGCCATAAATATTGTTGGCGAGGAATAAGGTTTTGATTTTGTCGGATTCATAATTGCGATCGAGAAAGTTGCCCAGGCTGCCGGTGAGGAATGCGATCAACTGAGCAACCTCGCTGGCTGAAATTCCGCGAACATGCTTCCCGACTCGAAAAAGATCGCACCACCCGCCGGCTGAGTTCATCCCGGGCTCGGGAGGAGGCTGCAAGAAGAACGGTTGCAAATAGCGAGCGAGTTTCTTAAGTTGGTCGTCTACCCGGACAAAAGTCTGGGCATCTCTGGGAGAAATCTTTCGAAACTCGGCTACTGCACGTTTACGGTCCGCCCACCAGGGGATAACTTGGTGATCAGGGAACGGGACTTGGAGCGCTGGGTCACAGAGCACCATTCGCAGTCCGTACTCGCGCAGGTTCAGGTCAGTGATAATTTCGGGACGTAGCATGCTGGCGATGTACGAAGTGGTGGAAGCGCGACAGCCAGGGGCGATTTCTTCCGTAACACAACAGCCTCCGACGATTTCGCGGCGCTCCAAAACCAACGTAGAAAGTCCGGCGCGTGCAAGATAGGCGGCGGCGGTCAAACCGTTATGCCCGCCACCAACGACGATTACGTCGTACGTCCGCTGAGCTGTTAGAGACATGTTGCTGTATGACCTATGGTCATGAAATCACTGGTAAGGCAACGACACATTACTGCATAACGCAATAAAATTGATTGATATTCGTCATATTTTTCGATATCGTTTTTCCCTGACTTGAGGTCACTATTATGAGCGGGATTGCTACTAGCCCGGCCACTGCTCTCCGCTTCCGACGTCCTACACTGCCGCGTCCGCGCTCGGAAGCCAAGCGCACTCGCATCATCGAGGCGGCGATGTATCACTTTGCTGAGCAGGGTTATCATGCATCGCGCGTGGGCGATATTGCGGCGCAACTGGGGATCGCCAAGGGGTCGATCTTTCAGCATTTCGGCAGTAAGGACGGACTTTTCTTTGAGGTCTACAAGAAAGCTGTTCGCTCCTTGCCCGCGTATCTCGAGGCCCCTGGAAAAGTTCGAGAGAGTGGATTTTTTGCCGTCCTGCGCTACTGGCTGGTAAGTACCGAGCATTTGCTGCACGAAGATTGGGTTCCATATCGAGTGTCGCTGCTCGGCAACTATGGAACAGACCTCACGCTCAAGCGAGAAATCAACCGCTTTCTGATGACGGAAGATCCTTATGGTACGGTACCGTTCGTGCGCTTCGGTCTGCAACGGGGCGAGTTGCGCAAAGACATGGACGTGGAGATGATCGTATCTATTCTTGACTGGATGATGGAACGTTTTCAGGACGCGCTGCTTACCGAAGAGCTGGACCCGGGGCTGTTTCGGAAGCAAGGCGAGTTGCCGGAGAAGAAGGAAGCGCGAATCAACCAATTTCTGGACGTGTTGCGAAGAGCGATCGGGGCGGGGCGACGTGCCTGAAAGGTGTGTCGAGACGGTATAAATCGTATGGAAACATCAATGCAGAAAACTCTTTCACTTTATGACGACAGCGCGCCGCTAGCTGAAGCCTTCACCATTCCGGCGCCCTGGTATGTGGATACGCGAATCGCAGAGTTGGAGAAGCAAACTGTCTTCGGCGAGACGTGGCAGATGATCGGTCGCACGGACCAGGTAGAGAAACCTGGACAATTTGTGACTGCAGAAGTGGCCGGCGAACCGATTGTCGCGGTGACAGGCAACGATGGGAAACTTCGCGCATTCTTTAACGTATGCCGTCATCACGCGGCAGCCGTCGCCACGGAGCAGTGCGGGCAAGCGCAGCTTCTTCATTGCCCTTATCACGGATGGAATTACGGACTGGATGGCTCGCTAAAAGGGATGCCGGAGTTCGACGGGGTGAAGAATTTCAATCGTGATCAAAACGGTCTCGTTCCAGTCAAAGTGGACACGTGGGAGAAGTTTGTCTTTGTAAGTCTCGATCCTCAGGCCGCGCCATTGGAAGACTTTCTCGCTAGATTAGTTAAGCGCACTGCCCCACTCGGTCTCAGCAAACTGCACTACTTTGATCGCCGCGTCTATGACATCCACTGCAACTGGAAGGTGTTCGTGGATAACTATCTAGACGGCGGATATCATGTGCCCCATCTCCATAAGGGCTTGAACAGTGTCCTCGATTACAAGCAATATACGATTGAAAATGAAGACCGGTATTGCCTGCAATCGAGTCCTATGGTGGCCTCGGATGAGGATGCAGCGACAGCCTCAACCCGCAAAGGTGATCGCGCCTGGTATTTCTGGCAATATCCAAATCTTATGATCAACTGTTACGAAGGCTACATGGATACCAACCTTGTGCTGCCCTTGGATGTCGACCATTGCCGAGTGATCTTTGATTTTTACTTTGCCGATGTGAGCGAAACGCGACGCAAATATAACCAGGAGAGCGTTGCCGTCGGCGCTCGCGTTCAGGACGAAGACCTGGGGATTTGCGAAGCGGTCCAGCGTGGTCTCAAGTCTCGCGCTTATCGGGCAGGACGGCTGTCGGTGCGGCGTGAGGCGGGTGAGCATCTTTTCCATCGGCTGCTGGCCGCTGATTTGAAGAATGGTTTGGGCCGAAGCGCCGCCGCAGCAGATTAAAGAGGCCCGTAATGCTCGTTTGAAGGATCTTTCCGTGGAGGGCTTCTGGCCCTCCATTTATTTGTCTGAGGGAGAAATCATGAAAAGGCTTCTTGGCTTTCTTCTATGTTTCTGCTTGCTCGGTGCCAACGTTGCTATCGCGCAAGCGATCGCGATCAAGGCCGGACGGCTGGTCGATCCCGAGGCAGGTTCGGTATTGGCCGATCAGGTGGTTCTGATCCATGAGAATAAGATTCAGGCAGTCGGAAAGAATTTGCCGATTCCAGCAGACGCCAAGGTGATTGATCTTTCCCAAATGACGGTGCTTCCGGGCTTGATTGATTGTCACACTCATTTGGCGGATGGACCAACCGACGATGGTGACCCACTTTCGCAACTGAAGAAGACATCGGCACAAGTGGCGTTGGAGTCGGTTCCCAACGCGCGCAAAATGCTGGAGTCGGGCTTTACCACGGTTCGCGACGTCGGCGTGTATCGGGCTCTGAATGACATTGCTCTGCGGGATGCCATCGCTCATGGTTACATCGAAGGTCCACGCATGTTTGTCGCGGGAGCATACATCACAATTACTGGCGGAGCGGGGGCAATGACGGGTCTAGCACCGGATATCAAACTGCCGTGGGACCTGCATTACGGGGAAGCCAACAGTCCATGGGAAGTACGTCAGAAAATCCGCCAGCTCGCTCATGATGGTGCAGACCACATAAAGGTGCTGTCTACGGGGGCAGTCTTGACACATGGCAGCAATCCCAAGTCGCAAGAGTTCACGCTTGAAGAACTGCAGGCCGCCGTCGATGAGGCGAATCACTTCGGACTGCGTGTGGCGGCACACGCACACGCTCCTCGGGGGATTAAAAACGCGATCCGTGCAGGCGTGGCCTCCATTGAGCACGCCACATTGATAGATGATGAAGGCATCGCGCTGGCCAAAGAGCACGGTACATACCTGGACATGGATATCTACGACGAAGAGTGCATCCAGGAGGCGGGAAGAAAAGGGAATATCCCGAAGGACTTCTTGCAACACGATGCTGAGCTCGGGCAAATTCAGCGGGATAATTTCCGCAAAGCCATAAAAGCAGGAGTGAAGATGGCTTTTGGAACTGACGCTGGGGTATGTCCGTATGGGACAAGCGGCAAGCAGTTCGCCTTCATGGTGAAGTATGGCATGTCGCCCATGCAGGCAATTCAGGCTGCAACCACCTCGGCGGCCGATTTGTTGGGACATTCCAAAGAGTTTGGTTCCATCAAGCCTGGAAAATACGCAGACGTGATCGCTGTCTCAGGAGATCCTCTGCAGGACGTAAGCGTGCTGGAACACGTCGAATTCGTCATGAAGGATGGGAAGGTGTACAAGACGAGATAGATGGTTCAATGAAATGGGTTTACTCAGTCGATGACTTGTTCTTTGCGGATTGCTGCCAGATCGATCCCCAGTTGTTCCGCCTTCTTGTAAAGGTGACTGCGTTCTAGCCCCAGGGCCCTCGCCGCACTTGAAATGTTGTAATTGCTGCGTTTTAGTTCTACCAGTATGGCCTCGCGCTCAAAAGTCTGCACGCGTTCTGCGAGCGATGAGTTGGAGGCAACCGCTGTAGACCGTGAAGCCGACGTTTGAGGCAGCGCAAGCTGCACGGTCGCAAGGTCTACTTGGCTGTCGCCGGCTAGCAGCATCACTCGTTCCACTATGTTCCGGAGTTCCCGGACATTACCGGGCCAGGAATGTTCCTGAAGTGCCTGCATGGCGTCCGAACTGAAGGCAGCCATTTTCCACCCATTTTGCGCGCTCACCTGTCTCGAGAAATGCTCGACCAGAGTAGGGATGTCTTCGCGGCGCGAGCGCAGTGGCGGCAGCAACAGGGGGAAAACATAAATGCGGTGAAAAAGATCCTGGCGGAACTTGCCGTCGCGGACCTGCGCCTCCAAATCGCGATGAGTGGCAACCACTACTCGGACGTCAACCGGCACAGGTTTGTCGCCGCCGATGCGTTCGACTTCACCTTCCTCCAATACGCGCAGCAGTTTGGCTTGCATGCCCAACGGCATGTCACCGATCTCGTCGAGGAAGATTGTGCCGTGCTGCGCCTGTTCGAATTTGCCGATGTGGCGTCCAGCAGCGCCGGTAAACGAACCTTTCTCGTGTCCGAAGAGTTCGGATTCGATTAACTCTGCTGGAATAGCAGCGCAATTCAAGGTAATAAAAGGTCCAGCGGCACGCGGGCTGCGCTCATGGATCGTGCGCGCCACCAGTTCTTTGCCAGTACCGGTTTCACCCAGGATGCAGACCCGGGTTTCGCTCGCCGCCACCCGTTCCACTTGCGCTGTTACCTTGCGCATAGTCTCACCCTGCCAGACGATTTCATGCTTTCCCAGTCGCTGACGCAGTTGCCGATTTTCCGCCTCCAGTCGCTGCAGTTTGAGCGCGTTTTCCAGCGTGAGCAGGAGTTTCTCCGTCGAGATCGGTTTCTCGAGAAAATCGAGGGCTCCAACTCGAGTAGCACGGACCGCCATGTCAATGTCCGCCTGCCCAGACATCATTACAACGGGTACAATAATGCCGTGCGACTTCAGATCCTCGAGCAGCGCAAGGCCATCCTTGCCAGGCATTACTACGTCCGAGAGGATGAGATCAAAGTGTTGCGATTTGGCAAGCTCTAGAGCTCTTGTGGCATTGTCACAGACCGCAGCCTCATGGCCCGCGAGACGGAAAGTGCGCGTCAGCGATGCCAAAGTATTGGCTTCGTCGTCCACGATGAGAAGATGTGCCTTTTGCGGCATTCTGTCGTCGCCTTAGGCGTTCGCGCGGTTACGTTGTCCGGCCGCTAGTTTCAATTTCTCAGGGTTCTTACTCAGTTCAA
>QIAP01000109.1 GCA_003225075.1 Acidobacteriota bacterium
GCGATGGCGCCGTACACACGTCGGTACAAGATCTTGCGAAATGGGATGAGAATTTCTACTCGGCACGGATCGGAGGCAAGGATTTCCTCGCCGAATTACAAGAACAAGGCAAGTTGACCACTGGAAAGACACTGGAATACGCCAAGGGGCTGTTTATCAAAGATTACCGAGGGTTACACACCGTAAGGCACGGCGGCGCTTGGGGCGGCTATCGGGCCGAGTTGCTGCGTTTTCCTGAGCAGCATTTTTCCGTTGCCTGTCTGTGTAATTTGGCAAATGCAAATCCCGAAAGGCGCGTGGAGCAGGTCGCAGATATTTACCTTGGGAGCCTGATGAAGCCGCAGGAGGGTGCGGTTCCTGCCAGTGAGAATACGAAAACGCCCACCGGCCCAACACTCACTTCGGAGCAGATGGCAAATCTCACGGGAATGTACCGCAATGCTGCGAAAGAGAATGTGGCGCGAGTTTCCGCGGTGGACGGCAAGTTGCAATTGGAGATCTACGGCAGTAAGTTTGGACTACGTCCGGTAAGCCAAACGCAGTTTCTGCTAATCGATTTTCCCATTGATGCAAAGCTGACATTTGAATTGCAGCCTGATCATGCCAGGCGGGAGATGAAGCTCAGCGGCGATGAAATGATCGCCGCGACATACCAACCGGTTACAGAGTTCGTCCCTTCGGCGGACGAACTCGCAACCTACACGGGCGATTTCAAAAGTGACGAACTCGGCGTGCTCTATCGTCTTCGGGTTATTGACGGGAAGTTAAAGTTGGTAGGAATTTCAGATTCCCTGGGAATTCCACGAACCGGATTACCGATGCCCAATCCTCTAAGGCCGACAGTCACCGATGAATTCGAGATCAGCGACCAAGGGAGCACTATCCAGTTCTTAAAAGATGAAAAGCGCAGCATCACCGGATTCAATCTCAACGCCGGCGGAACCCGCGGCATCGAATTCCTACGTGTTCCAGAATTGAGGTAATAGGCGCAAGCAAGCCGCCTGATAGGTAGATTGCCCTATTGCACTTCCAGCGAAATGACGTCCCCTTCGCCGTCTCCAGTCTGGCGATAGTTCACGGCGAGTTTTTGGTTGGTCCAGCCGCAGGAAAAATTGTCGGCGCCGATGACCACTACACTTCCGCTGTCGCGAACGTGCATCTTCCAGGTTTTCGTGCCCGACAGAATTGCCAGCACCGCAGCCGGTGACGATGAACAGTCCACGCTGGTGAGTTTGCCTTTCAGAAATTTCGCTGGTCCGGATGGCGGGATTACTTGCTCCGGCGCTGTGTCCCGCTCCGGCCGGCTGGAGTGTTCCGGCAGCGCCCGATTGACCAACTGCTCGCCGGTGACTACGGCCACCTTCCGTGATTCATAAGACTTCATCTCGTCCTTGTAAGTCATTGCCTGCATCAGCGTCTGTTGCGCGCGCGTGCTCATCTCGGCGTTCTGACTCTTCGCCAGGTTTTGCAACAGTGCAATTGCCTCGTCCACTTTCTGCGCGCCCATCAAAATCTGCGCCAGATTGAAAAGGTATCCCTCGTTGCGCGGGCTCAGGTTTAGTGCCTTTCTGGCCGACTGTAACGCCCCATCGTGATCTCCCGACGAAGATTGCGCGAATGCCAGCAAGCTGTAGGCATCGGCATAATTAGGATCGAGCGCAATCGAAATTTCCAGCTCCTTCTTCATCTCCAGCCGCTTGGTGGGATCCGCAACAAAACCTTCCCGGCTGGTCAGCAGCGCCGAGTAGTAATGCACTCGCGAGTCTTTGGAATCGGCCTGGGCCGCGCGCCGAAAGTATTCCCCGGCGTGCGCAAAATCCTGTTTCTCGAGATACGCGTACCCCAGACCACGCAACGCTGTCGCATGATTTGGTTGTTCTTTTAGGATCTCCTGAAATTCCTGCAGTGCCTTTTCCTGATATTCGGGCGAGCGCAGATGTACGTCCGCCATTATGGCCTTGGCGTCGAGTGCGCCAAGTGGCGCTACGGTAAAAGTGCTGCTCGCGACGCCCGGTGGGGTTGGGATTGCATAGTACTTATACCGTCCGCTATCGACGTACTTGCGTAGCGCGCCATCGAATTGCACGGTGCTGATGCCGAATGCCTGCTGGATGGCGTTGTCAACAGGCATCTTCTGGTCGACCACGCGATCGAAATAGACAGCCACCTTGGGAATCAACAAATTGTCATAGATGAAATGCACCACCATTGCAGATTCGGCGTAGAACACCGTGCGGTGATCGCCGCTTTCGTTATAGGTCTTGGAATTCTGCTGGACTCGAAAAAGATCAGCAATTTTCATCATGCCGTCTTGCCGGAGAATCAGGTATTCTTCGGGCGGAATTTTTCCTACCCTGGCTTCCTTGCTGTCCACTTCGATGGAGGAGAAGAACTCGGCGAATCCCTCCTCAAACCAGGGGTGCATCTCAGCCGAAATATTCCCGTTCATGAGCTGATGTGCATATTCATGGAACACCACGCTCCAGGGGTTTTCGGTTGACATGTCGAGCATGATGTAGCTACGATCCGCTCCAGCTTGGAACAGGCCGGCAACTTCCGTCGGCTTGCCGTGAAACAAAGGCGCAAACTGCCGCAACTCTTTGGTGTTACGGAAAGCGACAATCTGCAGCGGAACCGGAAGTGTTACCTTGGCCTTCTGCATCAACGTGCCGAAGACGCCGCGCATCTGCTCGAAATGCAAGGCCACATCACGGCCGCGTTTCTCGCCGGCGTCAGTAACCACAGAAAAATTAGGCGAGCGGACTTCTACCCACTGCGCTTCCCCCGCATGCACCGGCTCAACCACGAAGGAAACAATCGCCAGGGACAGCGTGCAACAGAGGCACCCGAAGCGAATCGGCATTTTGATACCCTCAAAGCGCCGCTATCGTACACCAGTTCTTCACTGCTGGTAACGTCTTCTTTGGATACCGCTGGCCGGCAGTTCCCTTCACCTCTCGACTAAACCCTGTATTCTTATGATCCGGGTATCGCAAGAATATGCACATTCGCATCCTCACCGAGCAAGATGCCGAGGCCTATTGGCATCTCCGACTCGAAGCCTTGGAGCGGGAAGCGCACGCCTTCCTCGAATCCGCTGAGGAACATCGTGCGACAACCGTCGCAAACGCAGCGCAGCGCCTTCGGCCCGACCCCTCCGGCCACAACTTCGTGCTCGGAGCCTTTGTTGACGAAAAATTGATCGGCATGACTGGATTCTTTCGCAACCCAGGAGCAAAAACGAATCACAAAGGCAAGGTCTGGGGAGTGTACGCGAATTCAGAGTATCGAGGGCAAGGCATCGGACGTGCTCTGCTCACCGAATTGCTGCGGCGAGTCCAATCCCAAGGCTTAGAGCAAGTCGCTTTGACGGTTTCTCCGGAACAAACCGCCGCAAGACAACTCTACGAATCCCTCGGCTTCAAAAGCTACGGGATAGAACGGGAGGCGATGAAGATCGGCCAAGCCTACGTGGATGAAGAATTGATGGTCTTAAGATTCACCTGCTAAACCAGGCCCCGAGCGTCTCTTCCCTCTTTTTCTCCGTGTCTCGGTGCCTCCGTGGCGAGTCTTCCTCAAACCACGAAGTACTTCGCCGCCGGATGATGCACCACAATCGCCGAGGTCGACTGCTCCGGTTCCAGCAGAAACCCGCTGGTCAACCGCACGCCCACATTCTCTTCCGGATGAAGCAGCGCAAACAATTTCGTCTGATCTTCCAGATTCGGACACGCGGGGTACCCAAACGAATATCGCGACCCGCGGTATTTCTGATGAAACAGATCGCGAATATGCGGCGAATCATCCTCCGCGATCCCCAATTCTTCGCGCATATTCTTGTGATGCAGTTCGGCCAAAGCTTCGGCGGTTTCCACACTCAGCCCATGCACGTACAGATATTTCGTGTACTCCCCGGCCTCAAATAAGCGCTGCGTCTCGCGCGACGCCAGCGCTCCAATCGTCACCAGCGACATTCCGATTACATCCAGCTTGCCCGACGATTTAGGCGCAAAGAAATCCGAGATGCACAACCTGCGTCCTTCTCGCTGCCGTGGAAAAGTGAAGCGCAACAGCTCTTTCAGATTCGATGTAGGCGCGGGCGTCCCCGCCCGTGCACCGTCAGTTCCCTCATACACGACGATCTCGTTCCCATCCGCCTGCGCCGGAAAATATCCGTACACCACCTTGGGTTCAAACAACCCGCTGGCAATAATTTCTTCCTGCAGCTTCTCCTTTATCGGGCGGAACTTGTCTTTCACCAACCGCAGGTAGTCTTCTTGCGACGCCGTCTTCAACTGCCATTGGTTCTTGAACAGGGCAGTCTCATTAATGTAGTTAAACACTTCCCGCAGATCGAAGTCCTTCTTCACCCGTACGCCCCAGAACGGCGGGGTCGGAATGTTCGCAGCGTCACCAACTACGGCACTGCGCTCCGCGAAGACCGGCCCGGTCTCTTCGTCCACCGCGGCGGCCTTCGCGTACTCCTTCACCGTCCGCCCTTCTTTTAGACGCGTGTCGCGAGCGCCATCTTCGGTGGCCAGGTCTTCCATGATGTGCAAGCCCGAAAACGCGTCATCCGCATAAAACACAGCGTTTGAATATTCGCGCCGCAGATCGTCCTCCACGTATTTGCGGGTTAGCGCCGCTCCTCCGCAGATCACCGGAAATTCCAGCTTCTGCCGCTGCAAGTCCTGGATCACATATTTCATCTCCAGGGTGGACTTCACCAGCAACCCGCTCAGCCCGATGGCGTCCGCATTATGTTCCATGGCCGCCTTGATGATGTTGTCGCCCGGTTGCTTGATCCCCAGATTGACCACATGAAAACCATTGTTGGTGAGAATGATGTCCACGAGGTTCTTCCCAATATCGTGCACATCGCCTTTCACCGTCGCCAGCACAAGAGTTCCCTTCTGCGATCCAGCCTTCTTTTCCATCTTGGGTTCAAGATAGGCCACCGCCTGCTTCATCACTCCGGCCGAGTCTAATACCGACGGCAACTGCATCTTGCGCGCCCCAAACAGGTCGCCGACGGTGCGCATGCCGTCGAGCAAGATGGTATTGATCAGCTCCAGCGGCGTGTATTGCAGCAGTGCTTCTTCAAGTAATACTTCAAGGCTCTTGCGATGCGCGCCCTCTCCCACCGCCTTCTCGCCGTTGATAATGGCAAACTTCAGTTTGTCTTCGACTGAGAGTGTTTCGACGTGCGCGGTGGTCGTCGCCTGTGGTTTGCCCTTCAACCCGGCGAAGTGATTCATGTATTTCTGCAGCGGATCGCCGTCGGACGTATCGCGATAAATAAGTTTCCGCGCCAGCTCAACTTCCTCTTGAGGAATCTTGTATAGCGGATAGATCTTCGTATAGTTGACGATGGCCATGTCGAGGCCGTTGTCCACCGCTTCGTGCATGAACACGCTATTCAGTACCCGCCGCGGATAGGCATCCAGCCCGAACGAGATATTGCTCACTCCTAAAATCGTTTTCACCTCGGGCAATTCCTGCTTGATGCCTTTTACCGCATTCAGAGTCTCGATGCCCGCCGTCCAGTAGTCCTCCTGCCCGGTCGAAATGGGCAAAGTGAGCGCGTCGAAGATCAATTCCACCGGCCGAATGCCATACTTCTGCGTCGCCAGATCGTAGATGCGTTTTGCAATCGCAACCTTCTTGGCCGCGGTCAGCGCCATGCCATCTTCGTCGATGGTCAACGCAATCACCGCCGCGCCAAACCGTTTGGCCATCGGGAGCACTTTCGACGTCCGCTTCTCGCCGTCTTCCAGGTTGATGGAATTAATGATCGCTTTGCCCGGAATGCGCTTCAGTGCCTCCTCAACAACGTCCGCCTCAGTCGAATCCACCAGAATCGGCGCTGGCACACGCGTCGCAATCTTCTCCAGAATCGCCGTAATGTAGCCTTTCTCGTCCTCGCCAACAACGGCACAGCACAGATCCATCATGTGCGAGCCTTCGTTCACCAACTTTTTCGCGAGCGCCAGGATGTCGTCGTACTTCTTGCCACGCACCAGATTGCGAAAATGCTCTACTCGCGTCGTGGTGTTCATTTCTTCGGCGACGATCAACGGCTTGGGGTCTAGGTCGAGAGGAACAGATGTGTAAGCGCTCGAGGCCGCGCCCACCGGCTTCACTTCCCTTTTCGCTGGCTCGACGCCGGATACGGCGTCCACCACCGCTTTCAGATGGTCGGGAGTCGTCCCGCAACAGCCACCCACGATACGCACGCCGTAGTCGGCGACAAAATGCTTGTGGTATTGCGCCAGTTCTTCTGGCTTGAGTTTGTAGACCGCCCGGCCTCCTTCATTGTGCGGCAGGCCGGCGTTGGGCAAAACCGAGATATTCTTGGTGCAATTCACCCCCAGATAGCGAACCGCATCATTCATCTCGACTGGCCCGGTGGCACAGTTCAGCCCGATCACGTCCACGTCGAACGGTTCGAGGGCAGTCAGGGCTGCGCCGATTTCGGTACCCAACAGCATCGTGCCCGTAGCTTCAAGGGTTACTTGAACTGTGACCGGCAGCCGCTTGCCCGATTTCTGCATGGCATCAAAGACGCCCACTAAAGCGGCCTTCGCCTGGAGCAAATCCTGGGAGGTTTCAATCAGCAGAACATCCACGCCGCCTTCGATCAAGGCGTTCGCCTGCTCGGTATAAGCGGCGGCCATATCGTCGAACTTGATGTGTCCCAGAGACGGCAGCTTCGTAGTCGGACCGATCGAACCCGCAACGAACCGCGGCCTGTCTTTGGTCGAAAACTGTTGCGCGACTTCCTTTGCGATCCTTGCCGCAGCAATATTGATCTCGGCGACTTTGTCTTGCAGATCGTATTCCGCAAGTACTACCCGCGCCCCGCCGAACGTATCGGTCTCAACCACATCGCAACCCACGCTCAAAAAACTGACGTGGATATCCTTAATAATGTCCGGTCGGCTGAGCACCAGAAGCTCATTGCAACCTTCCTTTCCCCAGAAATCGTCCACACTGGGATTGCGCGTCTGGATACTGGTACCCATGGCGCCGTCGTAAATCACGACGCGCTCTCGCACGGTCTGGAGAAAATCAGTCATCTGTTCTTAGCCGTCAGCCAACCCCTGCAACTCGCCCAAATTCAGATTATTGCAACTAACGCCGCCATGCACGAACGCCGGCCCGCGCGGGACCGGCGTCTGATCTTCTGACGAACTCACAACCAAACTTATTGAACGTTAGCTCCCGGGCACTGGCACTGCGGCTGCGCCGCCCTCGACATCGGCGCGGTTAAAAATGGCGTTCGCCCCGAGGTGCGCCGGAACGGCCGCCAGCAACTGTTCCTTGCGATAAATCAAATTACTAGCATTAAAACTTGCATTCTGAAAGCCGTGGCCGTGGGTGATGGCGTCCGTCGGACAGGCCTCGACGCAGTATCCGCAAAAGATACATCGATTGTAATCGATGTTATAAACCTTGGCATAACGCTCCGCACCACTCACGCGGAGTTCATTGGTATTTTCGGCGGCCTCGATAAAAATACAATTTGAGGGGCAGGCGGCGGCGCAGAGGAAACAGGCGACGCACTTTTCCAGGCCGTTTTCGTCGCGCTGCAGAACGTGGACGCCGCGGTAACGCGGCTCGACCTTTGCGCCTTTGAGCGGGCCGGGGCCGTCGGGGTAGTTCTCCACTACCGTGGGGGCAAACATTTCCCTGAAGGTGATGGACATACCCTTGGCGATGGCGGCGATGTCCTTCAGGATCGGCATACGTAATTAGTATAAGGCAACGGCAACGCGGGCGCAGAGCGGGTGCAGCGAATCTGGCGTGGCAACAGGTGAACTGGCCTGTTTTGGTATTTAGCGGTGATCGGGTCTGCCATTCCAAAGGCTGGTGGTGTGGCGGGAAAATCTGCTAGGCTCAGAGGGACAGTCACGCGGGACCCGTAGCTCAACTGGATAGAGCACTGCGCTTCGAACGCAGGGGTTGGGAGTTCAAGTCTCTCCGGGTCCGCCAATCATCTTCGTGGCAGTGTCCCACTCCCTCAAGATTGTGGCCGGCCATCGCGAAATGTTTCCCAAACATCATAAGTACCTGGGGCCTTGGATCTCTTTGCTCCGCTGGGGGACTGGTGCGCAAGATTGTGTTGGTCTTTTTAATTTTCTTATTCTTCGGGGTTCCGGTGGGCGCGTGGGCGCAAGCTAATGACATCGGCTTCACCGGGGGTGGCTATTTTGCTGTGAGCAGTCCGCTGAGTCTGGGCGCGGCGTGGGCGCTGGAAGGGTCGTTTGCCCACAGCATCGTCTCGACACCGGTGGTGTCGCTCTCTGCCGAGTTGCCGATCGCGGGGTCATTTACTTCGTCCATTCCAACGCTCAGCGGGACCGCGCTGGCGCGCAGCTACACGTCGCTGTTCATTACGCCGGGAGTGCGGGTGCGCCTGGCGCCGGCTTTTTTTATTTCCCCGTATCTCGCCGCCGGTCTGGGATATGGGCGCTTTAATCGCCAGCTCTTCAGCGGCGTGACGAGCGTCAACAATACGTTCGCCTTGGATATTGGCGGCGGGCTGGACGTCAAGATACTGCCTCACGTCAGCCTGCGAGGAGAGTTGCGAGACTTCAATTCGGGAGGCGTGGAATTTCAGTCACTCGCCTTCGGGCGGCAGAATAATTTGTTTGCGACGGTGGGGTTGGCGGTGCGCTTCTGAAAGATGCTCAGGAGGGGGAAAATCGGCGTTTTTTGGCCAAAAGGGCAAAAACGTGTCAAGCCCCTTTGCGAGGCGGTTTCCCTTTAAGCTATTCATTAGATGGGAGAAATGAAGGCAATAATTACCTTGACTAACCAAGGTTACTCTGCTACCTTACTGGTATGGAACAGCCAAGGACACTTCAGAAAGCAATTCAGCATTACTCCGATGAACAAGTTTGCATTGATGCCGTTGCTACCCTGCGTTGGCCCAGCGGTACGGAGTGTCCTGCTTGTGGACACAAGGAACATTATTATCTCAAGACTCAGAAGCGATGGAAGTGCAAAGACTGCGGACGCCAGTTCAGCGTCAAACTCGGCACCATTTTTGAGGACTCCCCTGTTCCCTTGCAAAAGTGGCTCCCCGCTTTGTGGATGCTAGTCAATTGCCGCAACGGGGTGAGCAGTTATGAGATTTCCCGTGCACTCGGAGTCAGCCAGAAGGCCGGATGGTTCATGCTGCATCGCTTGAGACTCGCATTGCAGAATGGGAGTCTTACCAAATTAGGCGGCGGCAGTTCTCCTATTGAGGTGGATGAGACATTTATCGGGGGCAAGGCTCGGAACATGCACAAGAGCCGAAGGCTGCGGATGAAGGTGCGCGAACACAATTGGTCAAAGACTGTGGTTATGGG
>QIAP01000108.1 GCA_003225075.1 Acidobacteriota bacterium
CTCAACCTCGAAGCAGTTCACTGCCTCCAGCATCTTACTGCTGGAAAGACAAGGCAAGCTTTCAGTCAGCGATGATGTGCGTAAGTACATTCCGGAATTGCCGGATTACAGCAAAAGTGGTGGCCACACCATTACTATTTTGAATTTACTGAATCACACCAGTGGGCTGCGCGATTACTTGGCCCTTCTGCAACTTTCGGGAGTAAGCAGTGACAGTGTGACTACTGATGACGATGCCCTCGCTCTCATCGTTCGGCAGAAAAATTTGGGTTTCGCTCCCGGCAGCGACTGGGCCTACAGCAACACAGGATTTTTTTTGCTGTCCGTAATTGTGAAACGTGTGAGCGCTACGACGCTG
>QIAP01000236.1 GCA_003225075.1 Acidobacteriota bacterium
TTCGATGCCCAGTTGCGCGGCCTCTTTGCGGGCCTCGTGGTCGATTTCGCCGAGAGTTTCAACGTGATCGGAAACGAACGATATGGGCACAATGCAAACATCTTTTATACCTTCAGCAGCCACATCGCGCAGCGCGCGGTGCAGCGACGGCTGCAGCCATTTGCTGGCACCAACTTTGCTTTGATAGCAGAGCCGATGGTGGTTGCGCCAGCCACCGCGCTGCATAACCAACTCTACGGTCTCTTCGATTTGCTGCTGATAGGGATCGCCGCCCTTGGTGACGGACAGAGGAACACTGTGGGCGCTGAAAACGATCTCTGCTTGCTCCGGGAGAGAAAAGCGAGCGAGAGCGTCATCGATTTTTTCGACCAGAGCGGCGAGATAGAGTTGGTTGCTGTAAAAGGTTTCTACGCAATGGACTGGAATGTCGTCGTGGAAGTAGCGCTGCCATTCGTTCAGGCTGCTGCCAGTGGTCGTCGCTGAGTACTGTGGGTACAGGGGAAGTAACACGATTTCGTCGCACTGAGCGGCGCGAAGCTCTCGAACAGTCTCAGCCGTGAAGGGGTGCCAATAGCGCATTGCTACGAAGCAACGAGCGTCGAGTCCGGCTTTAGCAAGCTTAATTTCCAGCGCTCGTGCCTGGCGCTCAGTGAATTTGCGGATGGGCGAGCCGCCGCCGATCACGGCGTAGTGATGGCGTACTTTACTGGCACGCGTCGTAGAGATCAGCTTGGCCAGTGTTTTGCGTCCGATGCGAGCGAAGGGAAAATCAATAATATCCGGGTCGCAGAACAGGTTATAGAGAAAAGGTTCAATTGCTTCCAGCGTATCGGGTCCGCCGAGCTGGAATAACACTACTCCAACACGCCGCACTGTCTTAAACATCCCCCATGGTCTCTTGAAGAACAGAGGATGTTACTCAAAAGCCGGAAGGTTCGTCAATGCTGGGTTGCGGAATTGCGAGGAAAAGTCTAGTGCGCTGGACGTGAACGACTAATCGTCTTCCCACTCCACAAGATTAATCTCAGGCCCGTGATGTCTGTGCTGCGGACTCCACGCTACTTCCGGACTCCATCAGCTCGATGACTGAATCGGCGAACTCCGATGTGCCGGCCTTGCCGCCGACATCGCGGGTCAACTTCTCGCGGGTGCGATAGACCTTTTCCAGCGCATTGCGAATTTTGAGCGCAGCTTCGTGCTCGCCAAGATGACGCAGCATCAGCAGACCAGAACGTATGATGGCAGTCGGATTGGCGATGTTTTTGCCGGCGATGTCGGGAGCCGACCCATGAACCGCTTCGAAGATGGCGCAGTGGTCGCCAATATTAGCTCCAGGCACGAATCCCAGGCCGCCAACGAAGGCGGCGCAAAGATCAGAAATAATGTCGCCGTAGAGGTTCTCCATCAGCAGCATGTCGTATTGGTAAGGATTCATCACCAGTTGCATGCAGGTGTTATCCACAATGTGCTCGCCGTAGGTGATCTCTGGATATTCCTTGGCCACGTTGCGCGAGCAGCGCAGAAAGAGACCATCCGACAGCTTCATGATGTTGGCCTTGTGAATGGCATGTATTTTCTTGCGCTTGTTCTTGCGGGCGTACTCAAAAGCAAAGCGGGAGATGCGCGTGGAAGCCTTTTCGGTGATGATTTTCAGGCTTTCCACCACGCCGGGGACGACTTCATGTTCGATTCCGGAATAGAGCCCTTCAGTATTTTCGCGAATGATGATGAGGTCGACATCGGGATAGCGGGTTGGAATGTGCGGCAGATTCCGGATGGGACGGAAGTTGGCATATAACTCAAAATGCTTGCGGAGTTCAACGTTGATGCTGGCAAAACCGCCGCCGATGGGCGTGGTCACCGGACCCTTCAAGCCCACACCGGTGCGCTCGATCGAGTGGATCAGTTGCTTGGGAATGTATTCCCCGTATTTTTCAAAAGCCTGGGCGCCGGCTTCGTAGGCCTCCCATTCGAACTTGACGCCGGTAGCTTCGAGAATGCGCACCGCCGCCCGCGTCACTTCGGGTCCGATGCCATCGCCGGGGATGAGAGTTACTTTATAAGGCGATTGAGTCATTGCGAGATTGAATCATTGAGCGATTGAATCATTGAATGATTCAATTCTTCGCCGCGCTTTTGCCGTGAACTTCCGGAGTTTCTTTCGTTTTCAAAAGATCTTTCAACTCAGCCATGAACTCTTTTACATCTTTGAAGTCGAGATAAACCGAAGCGAAGCGCACGTACGCCACTTTGTCATACCGTCGCAGTCGGCTCATGATGAGTTCGCCGACTTCACTGGTTTTGCGTTCCCTTTCGGGAGAGTCGATCACGAAACTTTCCGCTTCGTTCACGATTTGTTCCAGCTTGCTGATCGGTACGGGCCGCTTTTCGCAGGCCCGGAGCAGCCCGTTAAGCACCTTCTGGCGGTCGAACTTTTCCCGCCGGCCATCTTTTTTCACCACCATGTAGGGGATTTCGTCGATGCGCTCGTACGTGGTGAAGCGCTTACCGCACTTCAGACACTCGCGGCGGCGGCGGATGGAGTCTGCCTCCTTGGCCTCGCGGGAATCCACGACTTTGTCATTGATGAATCCGCAAAACGGACACTTCATGCGCTGAGAGCCTCTCGGAACAACCTAAACCGGCTGGATCTCACAAAACAGAATTGTAGCAGGCGGGACTCGCCACACAGCGGACGCGCCCGCCAGGTAATTGGGCTAGATCGTGCCGGCTGGCGGTGGAATGGAAGCCACAGTGGCGGCTTCTTCGGCGCGGTGGGCTTCTTCGGAAAGCTTGCGCAACGAGAGTCGTTCGCGATGGGCTAGCAGCAGTCCCAACGGAATAACCGCTACAAAGGTCACCAGCCACAACATGATGCCGCAGCTTGCCGCTAGTTCTTTGGGTACATCGAAGACATGATCGAGCGTCGCGATGGTTGCCAGTTGCGAACCGCCCCCGACGCCGGGCAATTGCACCATGGATCCGACCATGCTCGATCCCATGAGGAGAAGTATCTGGGCGCGGGGGATTTCAAGCGCCTCAGCGCCGTAGGAATGAGTAACTTCCTGGTAGGCGATGGCAATCATGTACCACATCGCCATCGAGAGCAAGACCAGCATCAGCAACGAAAACGGACTGTGAATTGTGTTCAAGCCTGCGCCGAACTCGCGAATTCTCTGCGCGATGCGGTGGCCAAGGTTGCGAGACCAGTGCGCGAAACGCCGCTCGAACCAGAGCGCCAGAACCTCGCCCAGGCGACTGACGATCGCCATACCAATCGCCAGCACCGAAACGAGGGCGAGAAGCAACACTCCACCTGTAATCAACCGTTGCTTGTATTCGGGGTGAGGCGTGGAACTCAGCGCTCCGGGTAGAAATATCGCCACCGCCAGCAGGACGGCGAAAGCGCCGATGTCAAACATCCGTTCGACTGCCCAAACAGCAACTTGGGATGAAACTGGCAAGTTTTGCCGCCTGGCGATTAGATAGGGGCGAATAAATTCTCCGGGCCGGCCCAATAAGGCCAGGCCGGTGAAACCAATAAGAGTGGGTGGTATCAGTTGCATCACTGTCGCCTGCGGCCGCACGGGACGAAGAAAAATCTTCCAGCGGATTGCCCTGATCAAGTAGCCCACATAAATAAGCACGATAGCGTGAACAATGTGCCGCGGGTTGACCTGGTGGGTTTCAATCCAGAAAGTGGTCCAATCGAAGGCCTTCCAATGACGAAACTGCAGATATACCAGGATGGCGAGTACGACTAAGGCTCCGCCAGTTATAAGAGTGCGCTTCTTATCCATTTAAGGAAAACGGCCAGGTCGAGCCTGCAATCGCAAGCATCGCCCCCCGCTGTCAAGGTAAATGAGTCGGAGGTACGGGTCAACGCAGCCCATCTGCACCGGATCAAAATAAGACTATTCGCTTTGTTGGGTGAAGGCAGTCGTGGTTGTCTTTAGTTTTGCAGAACGTTGTCGAAGGGAACTGGATTGCTGAGATCCCGCTGGCTTGTGGGATTGAGCCTGGCTGGCGGCCCGTTGCGCCAATTTTTTATGATTGAAGTCGCGGATGATGCGCGCCACGTAGGCGTGAGTTTCGTAATAAGGAGGCACACCGCGATACTGTTCCACGCGTCGCGGACCAGCGTTATATGCCGCCAGAGCTTTGACGAGATCAAAGTTATAACGTTCGAGAAGCTCGCGAAGGTAACGCGTGCCGCCTTCCACGTTGGACTGAGGATCGAACGCATTGGACACGCCGAGCTGCAACGCCGTCCGTGGCATAAGTTGCATCAGTCCACGGGCGCCCTTACGGGATACGGCATGTGGGTTGAATCCACTCTCGGCGTGAATCACGCTGTTGACCAGATCGGGATCAAGGCGGTAATGGGCGCTCGCCGAGTTGACGAAGTCGCTCACACCCTGGGACGGAAGCGGAGGCGCTATTCTGGGTGCAATCTGCTCTTTTTCGAATCGCTCAATCGCGGTCGTGGGTACGTCCACGTAGCTGCCAGCATCA
>QIAP01000110.1 GCA_003225075.1 Acidobacteriota bacterium
ACATCACGTTCGATCAATCGCAGCAAAATCTATATATCCGCGCTGCGGGTCAGTGCTGACCAACTTGACGCTGAGCTTGTCACCGACGTCCAGGCCTCCGCTCCCGCTCACCAACAATCCCTCCAAGTGTGGCTTCAACACCCGTACAAATGTTCCCTTTGGAGTCACTCCCGTAACGATGGCATCGAATCTCTCGCCAATTCTGCCGCTCATGGCTACCGCTGCGATTCGCTTGGACATCTGCCGCTCAACCTTGCGCGCCGCATCCTCCTTTGCAGTGCAGTTACGCGCAATTACGGCGAGTTCGTCATCCGAATACGGCGTAGGTTGATTGGCCAACACGGCTTTAATCAGCCTTTGCGTCACCAGATCGGCGAAGCGGCGGTTCGGAGCGGTTGAGTGGGTGTAATCCTGGACCGCAAGGCCGAAGTGCCCTTGCTCGGGGTCCCCCGGTCTCTCCAGGACATACTCGCCTGGTCCCATGAGTTTGATTATTGCGAGGGACAAATCGGCAAAGTGGTCGGGCTCGGCCGCTTTACGTTTCAACAAGAATTCGTTCAGTGCCTTGGAGTCAGGCTCGGCGGGAAGTTGCCCGCCCTGCTGTCGTGCCAGTTCCACAATTCGGTCCCAGCGTTCGGGCGTCTTTACAACCCGCCGGATCGATGAGACTTTCTTGTCCCGCAACATGCGGGCAATTACCCCGTTAGCGGCGATCATGAAATCTTCAATCAGTTCGGTTGCGCGATTTTTCTCTTGCTTAACGAGATCGACCACCTGGTGATTGAGAACAACAGCACGAACTTCGATAGTCTCGATATTAAGCGCGCCGTGCCGGTATCGCTCGCGGCGAAGGGCTTGCGCCACTTCATCCTGCATTTTTAGCTGTGCCTGCAGATCGCTGGAGGCTGCCACTTTCTGCGGAGCAGCGCCTTCACCTCCCAACCAGCCACCCACTGGGTTGTAAGTTAATTGCGCTTTATTGCGGACCACGGCACGATACACGTCGCTTGCGCTTACCGTTCCGTCACCACTCACTACAAATTCAATAACGACACTCAACCTGTCTTCATCTTCCAAGAGCGAAGTCGTGCCTGTTGAAAGCTCCTCTGGCAGCATCGGGAAAATTCGCACCCCCGTGTAGACGCTCGTGGTTTGTTTCGCGGCATGATTATCAATCGCGGAATCCTTGGAAACAAATGTATCTACATCTGCAATTCCCACTAATACCTTAGTGCCCCCGTTTAAGTGCTCGGACACTTCGATCTGGTCAAGATCACGCGATGTGTCATTGTCGATCGAAGACCACAGGAGACTTCTTAGATCGCGAATATTCCCTGTGGGTACAATCGCAGGCGGATTCGCCCGCAAGTCCGCCAACTGCTGCTGAATTTGCGAAGGGAATTCGGGCTCAAAGCCGTACTCCAGCATCGTTTGTTTAGCCGCGGCCTGAAGATCAATGTGAGTGGGACGAGAATTGTTCATGGGGTCCGTGAAGGTAGCTGGCTCTAGAAAGAGAGGCTACTGAGACTTGGGCGGCGTTCGCGTGTCAACCTGCACACTGGAGGTTTTGTCAGTTTTGCTGGTGTCAATCCATACCACTGCGAGATTGCCATTTGAATCCAGCGATTGAAGCGTTTTCGTTTCGCTCGTAGTGCCTCCGGCGCTTGGCCGTACGATGTCGATTGTCTTCTGCGTAATCCGAGGATTGTCGGCCGGTGCTGCGGGATTTCTTTCTTCGATCTGTTCTTCGGTTACATTCCCCCCGTCTGAACGCTGCCGGTGAACTGTCGTGACCCTTTGGTTCAGATGCAAGCTGCCATCCCCGGAAGCTCCGGGAATCTCGGTTGAGTAAGTCTCGACAGTCTGACGTCTTTCTCCTGGCCCACCTTCCGGTTCTCTGGTGACGGTGCGCTCGGCCACAGCAAATTTTCCGTCAAGGTCCGGCCGTAGAACACGTTCTTCCTCGACGCGATCCTTTCGCTTCTCCTGCTGGGTCTCACGCTCTCTGATCTCGGAGACCTGCCAATGGCCATTGCCATCCGGAAGTAACGTCGAGCTCCGGACCTTGGTTGCGTTATCGTTGCCCCGCGTCTCCCGTTCTTCAGTTTGCAGGATCGGTGTCAGATCTCCATTTGCGTTCGGGCTTAACGTTGTAGTTTTCGTCTCCCGCACGGAGGAACTGATTTGCTTCGCGTCCTGAATCTCCCGCCTCACTATCTGCAGCCGACCATTCACGTCTGGATTCGAGCTGGTGCGAACAAGTTTTTGGTCGCCGCCCGGTAGAGTACGGATTTCTTCCTCTATCATCTGTGTCAGATGCTTCTGTCCGTCAGGATCCCTGCCGAATGAGCGCTTCACAATTCGTTCCGTGGTCGCGTCTACGCGTATCGATTCCTTCTCAAAATCAAGGTAGGGCTGATAACGACCATCCGTTCCGACGCGCTCGAAGGTTTGCCTGTCGACGGTGCGGCCGTTGGTAACAGTGTGCGTTTCTGTGGTGCGGGTGGGATTCGGGTTGGCGGTGTCCGGCTGTTCGCTGGTTGCGGTCCACGATTTGTCAGCATCGCTCGCCGTCGCATCGGAGCCGGTTTGGGTTTGGGCTCGCAGAGAAAGGTGCGCAACGCACAGTCCTGCCAAGACCATTATCAAGTAACCCGCTTTCAGCAAGCGCTGCGCCATTAAACACTCCCAGGGGTTCTCAAAACCAGTCGGCATGGCCCAGTATAGTAGACGGCGGGCGCTTTTGGGTTGGACAGAACTTGAATGGCCTGACCGTGGATCAAGCCCGCCTTGCAGAAAGAATCTACTTGCGGCTGCTGGCGGCCGCTTTAGCAGATGTCGCCTTCTTTTCCGTTCGCGCCTTCGCTTTCAACCACTCGACAAGAATCTGACGCGAACTGGAAGCCAGGTTGACAAAACGAATTCCAGATTGACCTTGCGCATCTTGCCATACCACTTCCGCTGTGGCCATGAAGGGGCCCGTAGTGTCGGGCAGCAGGCAATGCAGGGTAAGGAGGCCGGAGGAGGGCAAGGGCAACTCGCAGCGAATGGCAGCGCCGCCATCGCTCAGGTCCACAATGACCACGGGTGTGCCGCTTCCCGCCCGTCCTAAGGTGGCGGGAATCGCTACTGCAATACGCTCCGAAGAACGGCGGCGTTCCCGTGCCATCAAATTCCGCACGGCCCGCAATCCCAGACCAACTCGTTCTACAGAAATGGGTTTATACAGCGCGATATGTGCGCCGGTCACAAATCCTAACTGCACGCCGGCCTGTGCTCGCGCCAACACAACCACCAGGCGAGTCTTGCCAGATGGCATCGCACTCATAGTCTGTAATACCAAGGCAGCGCCTTGCGGATCATCGCCGTCCACAATAATGGCGTCGAATGTTCCCTGATCAAGCCGCTGAACCGCGGCATGAGAGTCGCTATAGTGCTCTACCTCGATACCTAAATCGCGGAGAAGACGCGTCAGGACCCGAACCGCACTCTCGTCTTCGCTAAGCAGCAGTGACCGCATGACACACGCTAGCGTATAAACTACCGGCACCTTGGGGCAAGTTACCGAAGTTCTGCGACTGCGCAAGGCCGCGGGCGCTTCTCATACGGTATTAGTGGGATTAGCATTAAAGGGACGTCGGGCGCGCGAATCTCGAGGAAATCTAGATAATTCCATCTCGGAGGCGCCGCAGAAAATCTTCCGCCTCAGAACGCGCCTGCTCTACGATCTTGGGATCTTTCCGGTGCTCCAGCATTACTTCTTGCAACAGAAGATCCACCGCATCTTTAGGTTTGAAACCCCGCTTTACCAGCTCCCGAATGCGTTGCACAAAGCTGTCCGGCGGCGGCGGCCCCTGGCGCTCCCGATAGCTCGTGCAATCATGCTCGCGGAATTTTGCGGAAGCCAGACGGTCATATGCGCTTTTCGCATCCTGCCCGGTTAAGAGTGTAGGAGTTGGGAAGTTCCATTCACACTGGCTGCACGCCCATCCGTGAGGGGTTTGATCGGTCACCCACATCATCGAGCGTCCCATTGTTTTGCTTCGTTCCGCTCTTACGCTGGCGTCATGGCTTTAGTGGTGGAGACCACCTAAAATAAGCGATTTTGTACGGCAACGGAAGGGCAATTTGCGAAGACGGCGAGGATATCGCACCCACAAATTACCTTCGCCAGTCCGGGGAACGCTCCCCCCAGGCATTGACTCAGCGGGCAGTTAATCGAAAGAACCCCATCCCTGTCGTATCCCACGCACAAGCACGCGCTTTCCCGAGAATTTTGCTGTCTGTTCCTGTTCCACAATGTAATGGAGCTGGTTATTCTCCGCGTCGACCAGTACGTATTCGCGGTGGTTAGCTGCGCACGCTGTCGTGCGTTCCTGCAGTTTTCGCTCCATAGTGCTGTTTTTGATCGTCACGGCGTGACCGCTATTAGGGGAATGAACGCCGAGCACGCACTGGCTATCGAAAATCTCTCCCTCGATAACAACCGAGGGATCTGTGGTGGCAACCAGAAATGAAAGTAGAAGCGATACTGAATTCGTGGACGGCATGTGACCTCCTGGTTCCGCCATCAGAAGTCCCGCATGCTGAGCACGCTATGTAACCGAGGGGCATAGAATGCTTGGAATCACGTGGTTGGATTTATTTTGGAACTTAATACCATAGCGGGAAAAAGGTACTGATTGTGAGAGCAGCCATAGGCCATCGCTTCCCACTTCATAGTCTTTTTACGCGTTTCTCAGCGAAATTAACCGCACGGCGTGTTCAGATCCAAGCGACTGTTCTCCTGCTTTGCACGTTAACGCTTTACGGGATCGACATCGCCACCCCCGGCCTCAGGGACCGCGTCGGCCACTTGAAGGGCCCGGACTTCCTGCAGTTCTATATTGCGGGTTCTCTTGCGAATCAAAACCGCGGTGATGCGCTGTATGATCCCGCAGCCAATGTCCGCGAAGCCGTGCGCATTGTGCCTGAAGCGGAAGGAGTGGTTTACTTTCCTTTTTACGGCCCTCAGGTGTCTCTTTTCTTTGCACCTTTCGCGAGATTACCTTATGGATACGCTCTCCTGGTATGGACCTCGCTCAGTGCTGCAATTTACGCGGCCTGCTGCTTTGGCATATGGAGGCATTGTTACGGCCTGAAGCCGCACGGGCGGGCCATCCTTCTCCTTGCAATCGCGTATCCCGCATTCTTCGCACTGTTGACCCACGGACAAATTTCGGCGCTTGCCCTAGCCTGGTTTACCCTCGCCTATCTAGCTTTGGAAAGAGGATGGGAGTTTGCTGCGGGGATGTCCATGGGACTGCTGTTGTTCAAGCCCCAGCTTGGTTTCATAGCGGCGGCCTGTTTCTTGTTTTGCCGCCGATGGAAAGTTGTAGCTGCCGCCCTCATCTCAATTGCAGTTCAGGTAGCTATTGTCTGGATATACTACGGCCTCGCCGTGATTGTGAACTACTGCAGTATGTTCGGACAGTTTGATAAACTCAGGCCTTTTCTGGATGTCAAGCTTTACCAGAATCACTCACTGCGCAGCTTTTGGACGCTACTTGTACCGCAACACTTGGCCACCATGTTGTACATCCTTTGCGCTGCGGCGTTCCTTGTAATTGCTGTGCTGGCCTGGCGCACCGCGGCACCGCTTTCGTTGCGGTATTCAATACTTCTGCTCGTGACCGTACTGGTAAGTCCGCACTTGTATGTCTACGATCTCGTAATCCTCGCTCCCGCTCTGATGTTGGTGGGCGATTGGGCATTGCAACACTCCCAGGACGAACTTTCGCCAGAGATCCTAACCCTGCTCTACATGAGTTTTGTGCTTCCATTGCTGGGACCGATCACGAGGTTCACTCACTTGCAGCTGTCAGTGATTGCCTTCGCGCTTTTGACAGTCGTTCTGTTTCGGGTTGTGTCGCGATCTGCAGTAAAGGAAGAAGTTATCTAAATCGTGACTCTGGTCGGAGGCAGAGAACGATGCCACACGGCGGGGCGGCACCCGACGGCGAATGCTGGCTGCGATATGATCCACTGAATGATTCGCATGCTTTCCACGAGTCGCGTTTTTGTTGTAGCCCTGCTACTGGGATTGTTTGCGCTCACAGCGCGCGGCGTGCGCGATCCGGATTTCTGGTGGCATCTGCGCACGGGCCAGTACATTGCCCAGACTCATTCGGTTCCACATCGTGACATCTATTCCTTCACTAACGAAGGAAGGCAGTGGATTACGCACGAGTGGCTTTCTGAACTGATCTTCTATGGGATCTACCTTTCGACCGGCTTCGCTGGGTTAATAGTCCTGTTCGGACTGATAATCGGGGGAGCCTTCGCACTGACTTACTTCCGGAGCACGGGTCGACCATACCTCGCGGGTTTGTGGGTAGTGCTGGCCGCGCTGGCTACCGCGCCAACGTGGGGCGTGCGCCCGCAGATGTTTTCCCTGTTGCTGACCAGCGTCTTTCTTTTTGTGCTTTACCGTCGGCCCGATACCACTGAGGTGCCCGGTAGAAATATCTGGTGGCTTGTCCCACTGACTTTGCTGTGGGCCAATTTGCATGCGGGATACGCGGTGGGCTTGGCTCTTATTGGACTAGCGATCGTAGGATGGTTGTCGGACGCTGCAACCGCCTCGGTACCCCGCGATGAAGCCCTGCGTGCCGTGCGTTTATTGGCGATCCTCTTGGTGGTTTGCGCGGCAGTGGTCATCTTCAATCCTAATGGCACGCATTTGTACAGCTATCCTTTTCAAACTCTCCATTCTCGCGCCATGCAAAATTACATCGTGGAGTGGGCCTCTCCCGATTTCCATCTCAAACGTTTTCAACCATTTCTCCTGCTGCTGTTCGCCACGTTTGGCGCTTTGGCGCTGTCGCCCCGACGGGAACGTCCCGGCACGGTTCTCCTGCTGATCGCCACAGCTTATGCAGGAATGCGTTCCAGTCGCCATATTTTCATCTTCGCATTAGTGGCGGCGCCGCTGCTGGCGAAATATGTGCAGGCGTGGCTCAACCCACAGAAATGGGTGCTGTGGATGAACACTCCGGAAAAAGTTCCCACTCGTTCGAAAGCGATGCTTAACGCAGCGCTTGTGCTAGGTATGATTGCATTTTGTGTGGCGCGGGTGAGCATGGTCGTATCGCGCCAGCCGGCCACTGAGGCGCAAAACTGTCCGGTAGCCGCAGTCGCCTTCATCGACGCGCAACGTCCCGCCGGCCCTTTCTTTAATTATTACGACTGGGGTGGCTATTTCATCTGGAAGCTGTATCCGACATACCGCGTATACGTGGACGGACGTGCTGACTTGTATGGCGATACCTTCATGAACGAATTTGTGGATACTTATCGCGCGGAAATTGGTTGGCGAAAGACGTTCGACAACTATCAGATACAATCTGCGCTGTTGCCGCCGAGAACCTCGTTGGCCGTGGCGCTGCGCCGGGAACCGGGCTGGAAGAACATTTTCGAGGACAAGCAGGCAGTTGTCTTCACCCGCAGTGAGCCGACCGGAGTCACCTTCAAGCAGGTACCGCCAGAAAGTGAGTCGACTTTCAACCTGCTAATTTGGGAGGTCGATCTCGGAGCGCCTGTTTCAGGCGTTTCGCCTAGACAGATCAGGTAGTTACCCCAATCGGACGTAGCCTCTGTGTTTTCTTAGAGATTTGGAGCTCGATCCCAACCTGTTCATTTGTATCGGCGTGTATGCAGACCTCAGCTATCTAAGGCACTGACACAGTGGTGCGACCGATGTATACTGCGGTAACTTGCGAGCTCGCCCAGGCCGCCTGTTGCAGCGTGTAGCTTGCTTCACAGTCCTTGTCCTCTGGCGACCGCTTCCCCCGTCTTCCAGGTCGAGGTAAGAGCATGCCAAAACCCGAACCGCGTCGGGAGCAGGATGTCCAGCCCAATCTGGCAAGTGGGTCAGCGGCGGTGCGAGCGCCTGGGGAAAGTTCTTCGGCCGACTCCAGCTCTCCGTCCGACTCGCCAACCTTGATTGACCTGAGCGGGTTAGGTTCCGATTCGGCGGCGGCTCCGATCGCGGTAGTGCCTCGAAAAACGACTGTCGGGTCGCCCCACGGCGACGACCCCCTCCTGCGGCCACAAAGCGTTCTTGGCCTGCGCTATGAGATTCTTGAACTCCTTGGTCGGGGAGGTATGGGAGCCGTCTACAAGGCTAAAGACCGTGAAGTAAATCAGATCGTGGCACTCAAGGTGATCCGCCCGGATCTGGCCAACAGTCCCGCCATTATCGAACGTTTCAAGCAGGAGCTGATTCTCGCGCGTCAGGTGACGCATCGGAACGTTATCCGCATTTACGACCTGGCGGAAGCGGATGGCCTGAAGTTCATCACCATGGAATTTATCGAGGGCGAAGACCTGCGCTCTCTGATCCATGAAAAGAAGAAGCTACCTCCGGAGGAGGCAGTGGAGATCATGCGGCAGGTGTGTCGCGCGCTCGAGGCGGCGCATACGGTGGGCGTGATCCACCGCGATCTCAAACCGCAGAATATCATGCGGGACAAGTCGGGTCGCGTTCTGGTCATGGACTTCGGCCTGGCGCGCACTCTCGAGGGCGCCGGCATGACCCAGACGGGTGCCTTGGTAGGAACCATGGAGTACATGTCGCCCGAGCAGGCGCTGGGGAAAGATCTGGATCAACGCTCGGACTTGTTTGCCGCTGGTCTCATCCTCTACGAACTCCTGACCGGAAAGATGCCTTATACGGCTGACAGCGCGCTGGCCAGTCTGATCAAGCGTACGCAGGAACGTGCTGCCCCGGTGTCGGACCACGATCCCGCAATACCTCATACGCTCACCAGTGTGGTCGGAAAGTGTCTGGAACGCGATGCGAAAGCGCGATACCAGACTGCCAATGAGATCATCGCCGCTCTGGAAAGCTGGCAAGGCAAGCGGGCTGCGGGTGCCCTGGAATTTCCCAGTATCAAGCCATGGGCTCAGAGTATTCCGTGGACCTGGATCAGCGTCGGCCTGGTGGTGATTGTTCTAGCCATCAGCGGATGGCTACTGCGAAATAAATTATTCCCGGAAGCGTCGTCAACGCAGGCCTTGGCGGGTCCCGAGGTATCTCTAGCCATCTTGCCTTTCCGTAATGCCTCGGGCGACGCGTCGCTCAACTGGCTGGGAAATTACCTTTCCGAGATGCTGCAGACGCAAGTGGGGCAGTCGGCCCGCGTCCGCGCTGCCTCTCCGGATCGGGTGCACCAAGTTTTGTCCGATTTGCGAATTACGCCCGATGCTTCTATCGATCCCGCGACCCTACGGCGGATCGCAGAGTTCACTGGCTCCGACACGCTGGTATTTGGCCAATATGCCAAATTCGGCGACCAACTGCGCATCGATGCCACTGTTCAGGACTTAAAACACGTCCACAGCGTGCCACTCACGCTTGAGGGTATCTCGCAAAAGGATATTCCTAGTGTCATTGATCGCCTGGGTGAATCGATCCGCAAGAACCTTTCTGTTTCGGCTGACGTGTTGAAGGAACTAAAAGCTAGTTCTTTCCAGCCGACATCGAACTCCGTTGATGCATTACGCGACTACAACCAGGGTGTGGAACTGCTGCGACAGGGGAAGAACCTTGAAGCCCTAAAGGCACTGCGGGCCGCCGCCCAAGAAGATTCGGAATTTGCTCTGGCTTACTCGCGACTGGCCGATGCCCATTCTGCGCTGGGCTATGACAGCGACGCCGAACAGGCCTCCCGCAAAGCAGTAGAGCTGAGCCAACAGCTTCCCTTGGCGGAGAAATACCTGATTGAAGCCACGCATGAACGCATCGTGCGCGACGACAAAAAGGCCATTCAGGCCTACGAGAACCTCTCCAAGACCCTGCCTGATAATCCCGACGTGCAGTATGGCTTGGGCAGCCTCTATCGAGACGAGGCCGACTACGACAAGGCACGTGCGGTGTTTACTAAAATGTTGCAGGCGAATCCCAAAGACACTCGCGCCCTGTGGCAAATGGGTGCCATTGAAATGATGAGCGGTAACGCACAAGCCGCGCTCGATCCGCTCACCAAAGGCCTAAGCCTGGCAATTCAGACGGACAATCAGGAGCAGAGAGGACTTATTTTGCTGGCCGTGGGCGTCACCTATCGCCTGCTCAACAAACCGGATGAGGCCCTCCGCAGTTTCCAGGAGTCTTTGGATATTAATACAAAGATAGGGCAGAAACGCGCCATGGCTTCCGATCTCATCAGCATGGCTCAAGTCCAGGCGCTGACCGGCAAGTCCAATTTGGCCTTGGCCAACTTCAATCGAGGTCTTCAAATCGACCGCGAGATCGGGGCCGAGAAAGAATCGGGAGATACCTTACTTGAATTAGGCAATTTATACATGGATCGAGGACAGTACGAGCAAGCCCATAACATGTATAAGGACTCGCTGCAGATCCAGCGGGATGCGGGTGATGAAAGCAATCAGGCCTTGTGCCTGAACAACATCGGAACCCTTTATCTCAACCGTGCCAACTATCAAGATGCTCTCACGTATCTGCAACAGGCACTCCAACTGCGGGAGAAGCTGAACGTAGCGCCGGACATAGCCGAAACTCTGCACAGCCTTGGCAGCACGTACGACAACTTGGGGCAGGCCGAGGAAGCGATGTCCGACTTCATGCGGGCGTTGGATCTCTATAGAAAGGCCGGCGACAATCGCGGCGCTGCTTCTCAGTCTCACAGCATGGCTTTGTTATTCGCGCACCAGGGCCGCTACGGGGCGGCGCTGAATGCCATGCAGGACGCACTCAAGCTTCTGCGCGATGCTGGCGATCGTAGCATTGAGATGGCTCAATCTCTCACTGATTTCGCTAAATTGTTGGCGGAGGCAGGCAGAGGGGCTGAAGCTGGCAAGCCTTTGGACGAAGTCCAGGCTTTGGCGCGCGAACTGAAGAACAACTCACTGCAGTCGAACATCCTGAACGCACGCGGTGACGCGCTCTTTTACTCCGGCGAAGCGCGCGGCGCGAAAGCAATGTATCAACAAGCCACCCGCACAGCTGCGCAAGGTGGCCAGCGGGACGATGTCCTCATTTCCAAGATCAACCTGGCCAAAGCCACGCTGGCCGAAGGACACTCGGCGCCTCTGCCCAGTGAATTTGCCAAACTGGCACACCAAGCTGATGCTCTGGGACGCAGGCAACTCTCGCTTGAGTGCTCCGTCTTTCTTACTCAAGCGATGCTGAATAACAATAACAAAGACTACTCACGCGCCCGGCTACAACTGGAAGATAGCCTGGGAAACAGCGAGAAGCTTGGCCTGCGCTTCCAGAGTACGAAGATACATTACCTGCTGGGGAACACCCTCCGCCTCTCCGGCAATTCCCCGGAAGCCGCTGGGCACTACCGCGAGGCCTTGCGCCTGCTCGATGAGATGAAAAAGGAGCCCGGAGCAGATCACCTGCTCGATCGTTCCGATCTGCGCACTATTTACGCGGAAATGACCCGCTGGACCGACACCCAAAAAAACTGAAACCCCCAACTCATCAAGTAGCCTGCGATGGCCCCCCGGTTCCCGTCACGCTCACAAGTCCGTTGGAAAGAGCGGTTCAAATAAAAGAGCCGGGCCCGCGGGCCCGGCTCGGTGCCCGGATCGTTGCACTTACTTGATCGTAAGTGGCACCGAGTTGTTGTAGGTAATGTTGCCCGATTGCAACGTTGTCGAGAAAATAAAGTTTCCCGGGCAGAAGCTGCCCGGCACGAACAAATTGAAACTGAAGGATTGACTGAAGTTGGCAGCCGGTAACCTTACCGGAAATCCGGTCGCTGGGCCCCCCGGTACTGGCGGTGGCGGAATCGACAGTTTCGACTGGGTACAGACCCCGCTCCTATTTTTTGCCGGACCTTCAAAGGTGAACGTCAACAACCCGAATCCATTGGTGGATGAGCCCGTCACTGCAGGCACGCCCTGGATGTTCCCCGCAACCGTAACCAGCCTGCTTCGCGTCGCCGGATTGGGCGTAATCCCGAATGTGATAGGTTGAGTGTCGAAGTTGAGATCGATTATCGTCTCCTGTCCATTAAGGGTTATGCCGTGTCCGCCACCGATGCAGCAGCCAGGAGAGAAGTAGGCAGTGATGTTCGTCCAGTCCGGACCCGGGATACCACCTATCAGATGGCTAGCATCATCGTGCGCAATCACATAGGCTGGGTTTTTGGGATCCGTGCCACCCCATTGCGAGGTTAGGCTGATGAAATTACCTTGGGGCGGCGTTATGCCCGTGCAATTGGTCTGCTCGACAGCGCCTATGAAACAGTGGTTTGTGATGATCGCTGCCTGGTTACCGCTCAGACGCACGCATAACGGGTGTGCACCCTGGAGTGGTCCGGGAACAGGAGATCCACCGAACGTCGCCGGGTCACCAGGGTTGCCGTTCGCAACCGTGGCATCGCACGTGGCTCCGTCTACCAGCGTCAGGGTGTCTTGCATGTTGTCAATGCCGTTCATGTTCGTGCCCTGAGGAATCGTAATACTCTGGCTGAGCGTACTACCGGGCGGGAGTAGGACGCTTGTCGTACCCGCCGAGACAGGCACAATCGGCCCTGATTGCGTGGACCCGTTCCACCCGCTCGATGGCGTGGAGAGAATGTACGGCAAGACCGGGGTACTCTCGACATTTTGCTGTGTGTTCACCACCGCCGTGAAAGTGGGGGGATAGCTGTTAAACCCTTCGTGCGAGGAGACGCCCCAGTTTGAGAGGTCGGCATCGTGTAACACGTGGGGTGTATTAACGAGGGCGTTGCCTGAAGCGACTACGGTTGAGACATCCCATTGTGTGCGTTGGACTGTAAAGGAACCAAACGGACTCAGCACAGGGACTGCCGTCGCCGGCGCAGCGTTTTCGTAGTAACAGCTTAAGGAGATGTATGCACCGGTTTTACCGGCTGTCAGAGACGCAAACGCAATGGCATTTTGAGTCAGTTGAGCCGTCGCGATTGGAACGCCGGCATTGAAATGGAACTCTGGGTCGGTACCAATTATAGCCACTGGCCCGGTTATAGCCGGTCCCCAAGTTCCCGAGTTGTTCTGAGCAGCTGTGATTGGCGTGGTATCCCTGGCGCACCCAGGGTCGCCCAGCACGATCGCGCTGTAGCTGGCAAAGTCAGACTGCGTCATGGAGCCCCACGCGGCATCATTGACGATTACTACGTTCAGATTTAGAGGGGGAGCCATCGCTTGCTGCGCTTCCAGGCTGCTGCAATCCCCGGCGAAATTTATTTCGCTCCCGGTCCCCGTGGGCGATCCAAAATTCTGTGCCGTGATGGTGTTCTCAAGCATCAGCACGGTCGGGCTTGTGGGCGTCGGTGGTTTGACTGGCGTGGGCAGTGTGCACGTCGCTGCTGCGCCTGGCGTCACGAGTACTATCCCGACCAGGAGCACTACCCCGACACAACAACCAACCGCGCGGATGGACATCGCACTCGCCGCGAAACGCAGCCCGTTTTTAGGAATCTGATTTCCAAACTTCATATCGCCTCTCTTCTGATGGAAGTACAAGCGCGCGGCGCGCTCTCGCCAAAATCACAATGACCGGGATTTTCCCCGGCTGTCAAATGTGTGTCGGACGGACGGCCTTTGAGAGATTCGAAGTCCCAAAAGCAGGGGAAGGAAATTCGAACTGGGCGCGAATTATAGCCGAAAAGGCACGATTAGCATAGGCTTTGGGTTATTTTTTGGATGTTTTTCCAGGCCCGGATCCGGCGTTTCTCGTAGAGTGTCAGCACAACTGTTAGTTTCGGCGGGGAGGTCAGCAAGCCAAGTCAATCCGAGGAGGACCAATACAAACTGCAAAAAAGTGTACTTGGTCGGATTGTTCGATTGTTGTTGGCCGCGTCGAGAATTCTTGGACATTGAACCGAGCGACCGGGATTCCGCGACCGCGATTCCCTGCGCCAATGCCGCTAAAGCATACAGCCGGTTAGGTGGTGAGCGCGGAAGGAATCGAACCTTCAACCTACTGATTAAGAGTACTTGTGGAACGAAGATTCAACACTTTATCGCAGTTTGGATGCGTTCAGATTCGCTAGTAAAAATGCTGCTTTCAGCACTTCGCCCTAACTTGAAACTTTTTCCATTTTTCGGGGTTTGGCAGTCTTCTAGGTTTTGAACTCGCATGGAGGTGCGATTATGAGAAGAAAAGATCTGGCTTGCGTAGCCATATTGTTCCTCACAATCCCAGTTTGCCCGCTTCTAGCGCAAATGGTAACTCAGTCTCCGGCAGGCTCCGCTCCTCCCAACTCGATCACGACGCGAGCTGGTCGTGCGCGCCGCGAACCCTGCTGGCAGATCGCCGGTATATCCCAATCCGCCATGCAGCAGCGCAAGTCTCTCGAGGGAAACGCGCGCGCTCAGGTGCAGTCGGTATGCAATGACTCTTCGCTCACGCCGCAGCAGAAGCGCGAGAAGATCCGCCAAATTCACCAGCAAACACAGCAGCAAGTTGAGGGTGTGATCACGCCGCAGCAGCGCCAGGCGCTACAAGCTTGTCGGCAGCAGCGTGGACAGGGCGCTCACGGAGGCGGCCGAGGTATGCACCCTAAAGGAGAAGGTCCCTGTGGAGAGATGACGGGCCCGCGGGAGCCAAGCCCGAAAGCCGGTCCACCACAATAACAGCATTCGCTTCTCAGCCGTCGATCCGAATGTGGGCACGACTCCGCATGTGCCGGCAAGCATTTCTCTCGGCATGACGCCAGAAAACGTGCTGCTTCAAGACTCTTGTCCCAAATCAGAAATGATTTGTACGCCGCGGGTACCCTCCGCCACGCGGGCATCGGGGATGGCTGAGGGCCAAATCTGCGGCAAATTGGGGTCTCGCTCTACCGTACCGATAATCGGCGCATCCTCTCCGCCACTTTGATAAGGCAACGAGACAAATCTGTGCTCCGTGCACAAATTTATCGATCCACATGAAGCCCTGCCATCTCTACGGTTTGATTAAATGTTAGAGCAATTCGAGGGCCGACACTCCTGCACCACGGTCCACGCAATTAGGCAGTTGGAAAAAGCCTAATTTTCACCCCACCGCATCGGGCAGAAACTAAGAACTCGTTGAACTGCTCATCTTAGGCAGTGCTCAACCCGGAATCTCAGGCAAAATTTCGAACTTCTCGATCACCGCCGCCACCCCAAAACTTCCTTCCGCCTCCTGCTGCACCCGAAGTATTGAGACCTGGCAACAGACCCAGCGCTTCTCTCCGAATGTGAGTTCCGGCGGCAAAATCAGCACCATTTCGAGTTGCGAACCTTCGGAAAAACGCGAATCCGTATAGAAAAACACTCCGTTCGAGTTCAGGTCACGCGTGTACGCGGTCTGTTCTGCACTGCCATCTTTAGATTTTATGGTGACCGGTAAGCGTACTGCGACTCGTTCACGAGAACGTCTTTCCGTCGGCCCGTCGGACATGAGAAGGGGAGGCTACCACGACAGGCCGGCATTTGCGAAATGCACGGGGCAGAAACGGTCATTCTTTCGGATTTTCGGACATCAGACCTTTACTCCCCGTTGGCTGGATTGACTCCGCCGTCATACTGGGACAAATTTTCCCGAAACGGAGAAATAATTTGCCCAGTGCATGCAATGTGGGCGGTTGAAAACCGCATCCCAGAGGTGGTCTCAGGTGATTATCTTAAATTGACAGGCCGTCTCGACCTGGCCGCCGGTACCACCAGGGCTTGCTCCAGGGTCGGAACGTTCGTGCCGCGCAGCCTGGCTTCTACCAGATGCATCTTTTCATTCGCATCGGTCTGGGAATAGGCCTGCGAAAGCAGTTGCATGGAAAATGGGTCATCTTCATCTTCTTCGAGATGCGGAATAGCCTCCGCATACTTCTGCTTGGCCATCAGCACAGCGCCGGCCGCTGCGTGATAAGAGCTTTGGATCACGGCATTCCGGCTATTCAGATTGGCCACCGTCTCCAAATCATGTAGCGCAGTCAGCGTCAGCTCTTGATTCCCGGCGTGGCTGGCGCGTATAACTCGATGCCGCAGAATTCTTGACGTCTCTTCCTGCCGATCGGATTCCGAGATGGCTTTGCCGTTTTTCAAAGCAGTCTCTGCGGCCTCCAGGTGCTGCAGCGCCGCCGCATCCTCGCTCTGGTACTCGGCCATCCGGCGATGTGCCTGCGCCTCGGCCAAGGGAAGATTCTGGGTATGTGCTTCTTCGGCGACGGCCGTAAAAGCCTTGTCGGCATCGGCGAGGTTGTTTTCCCTCAGCAGGGTCAGAGCTTTTTGCATGGTGTAATCGAGCCGGTCGGCTGGACTCGACGCGTTCAGAACGGCTTTGTCGTATTCAATTCTCGCCTGCTGCTGATTGCCCATCAGGGCGTACGTGTCACCGAGCCCAAGCTGCGAGCTTACGAACTCGGGATCAATTTTCAGGGCCATGCGATAGTGATGCAACGCGCCATCGAAATTCCCAGCCATGCGGAGCAGTTCACCATAAGAGTCGTGCGGATTCGGTTCCGTGGGAAGCACTGCAACGTACCGGTCCATAGCTTCGAAGGCTTTTTCGAACTGCCGGTTACGGGCATAAACGTAGGCGATATCATTCAGCGCCGCCGGATAATTTTTATCGATACTCAGGGCGCGTTCGAACATCTTTTGCGCGGGTTCATTTCCGTTTTCCCCCATGAGCCAATTTCCCGCCAGGTACAACAGACGTTTGTCCTTGGGATACATTGCCAGCATATCGTTCATAGCGGCAATGCCAGGTATGAATTTTCCTTCCTGCACATTCGCGATCCAGTGGATCATCAATCGCTCGCCTGGGGTTACCTTCTCGAGCAATCCTTTGGCACGCTCCCGCTCCGCCATCACTTCCTGCGGATCTCGGCTGTTGAACGCCACCCAGGCATGAGCCAGGGCGAAATCGGGATCTTCCTTCGCAGCGGCCCGCCAGCCAGTTGTCGCCCGCTCCAGGTGCAAATTCTCGTAGTCCACCATGGCGCGCTCAAAAAGCTCTCGCGCCTTTGCCGAAGATGTGGTGACCGGCAGAATTTTCGAAGACGTCCTACTCCCGCCATGCGTACTTACTTTGGCGTCCTTGGATTCTTTGGCGTAGACCGACAAGCCACACGCCCCCCAGACGACGAGCCAGATGCAAATGCGGCGGATCACGAGTCCCCTCTAGAAAAAGAATATGAGCTACTGCCCGAGGCTAGCACTGGGTCAAATCACTACCAAGTAACGGAAAGAGTACGACTATGGTGCGAGGGGACGAGCAACTCTAAGCCCTATGGCCGTTGGCGCTGAGTTGGCCGGGCCTTTCTGGGACAATCCATCCTGAAACGCGCATGCCTCACAAAAGAAAGGCCCCCCTCACCGAAGTTCAAGGGGCCGTGAGGTCGAGTTTAAGCTAAAAAGTAAACTTTGCTGCCAACTGAATCCCGCGCGGTCCGCCGCCCCCGAGGAACGGGTTTCCGATACCCACATCTCCGGTAGCCGAAAGCGGAAATCCGCCAACCCCCACTTCGCGGTTGCCTACGAGTTGAAAGCCACCGACCCCGGGATCCGCAATGAAAGCGGGCAGAAACGGACTCGCGAAATTGGGGTGGTTCAGGACATTGAAGAAATCGGCGCGGAACTGCAGTTTGACCCGCTCCGTAATAGCGGTGTCCTTGTAAATCGCGAAGTCCCACTGCTTGTAGGTCGGCCCCCGCAAAGCGTCACGCCCGAGATTTCCATAGTGCCGCGTGCCCGGAACGCAGTCACTCGCTACCCCGGTTGCCGCGGTTGCGGTGCACGGAACCGCAAAGGAGCTTAGATCGACGAAGTTAAATGGATTGTCGCCATGGTAAACGATCGGTCCAACAACGTCCGGCCGGTCAAAGCAACCGCCTCCGCCGCTGAAGTCATCCTGGCAGTTGAAATTGAACTGAAATGGTTGACCACTTTGAAGTGCGAGTGTGCTGCTCAGCCCCCAGCCA
>QIAP01000066.1 GCA_003225075.1 Acidobacteriota bacterium
ATCTCGCTGATCGACTTACATAGACGCTGCACTCGCTTCTGGGACGGAATGGTGTCCCAATAGGCCCGCCCCGTCTTCGGCGAATAGCATCGACCAAACGTATACCCAAGAAAATCGAACTTCTCTTCCGGCAGTCGACAGACCCGCGTCTTACTTTCGTTCACCGTCAACTTCAGCCTCGACATCATGCTCCGCATCGCCACCAGTGCCTCATCGGCTCGGGCGCGACAGCAGATCACCAGTCGAGTAGCGGAGGGGAATCGCACCCCTCCGCCCTCACAGAACCGGACGTGAAGCTCTCGCCTCATCCGGCTCCTACGATCCAGCCTCCGGCATCACACCAAGCTGCCACAGAACAAACAGCCTGGGGTCCCGTCGCGCGATGCGCCCCAGCCAGTGCATCGATGCACGTTCTCGACGCCGACTCCACCGTTGGCTTTGCAGCATTCGTAGGCGAAGGCCAGAATGTCCTTCCGGTGCACCTTGTCGTACAGAGCGTAGAAACGAAAGCTAGGCGATTCCTTCGCTTTCACGTGCAACGCCGTCTGCAACTTCTGAACACTTGCGGGGGTTGTTAGGTTCATCGCCAATCCCTCAATCTTCGTCGCTTCTTGCGTTTCCTTTCAACTGAGGCTCCTTCCCTCCACCGGCATTACCCGGCTTCATCGGTACTGCGAGCCTCTCCGTCACCCCATACGGCCCGGCCTGGCTCTCGCGAGTTGCCGGTTGATCCGTACTGCAATCACCGCTGGGGCTTCCCGTGTTGCGCCTGATCCACTATGTCTGCATGCCGTCGCCACTACCCCGGCAGGACCGATGGAACTGATTCGCTCATTACTGCTCCATCGCCTTCGGCCTTCCCCAGATTACAGTTGGGTCAGCTCCTGCATTATCAGTTTCGTGGCCTGCTCAGCGTTTACTCACGTTACGACCTACAGACTCGCCAAGTCGCCTATGCGACCCTCTACACCGGAGGCTCCGGCGGCTTTGTTGCCTCCACCGCCGCTCCGATTGCTACCGGGTGGAGCGATCCAGTTCCCGGGCGGGTTTATCTCCCGCTGTGGTCCAGCGCCTTTCACGGCGCACTGTAAAGGACTAATTACCAGTTGAACATGGTTCCGTCCAGCTTCCGATTCACCGGCAAGTAAGCTCTTTCGTAAGGAAATTTCTCTGCCAACTTCTCGTCATAGTCCACACCCAGGCCGGGAGTGTCTCCGGGATGTAAGTGACCGTCTTTGAAATAGTAAGCATGCGGAAATACTTCATCGGTTTCTTTGGTGTGGCGCATGTATTCCTGAATGCCAAAGTTGTTGATTGAAATGTCGAAGTGGAGCGCCGTTGCCATCGCCACTGGAGACAGGTCCGTCGCTCCGTGGCAGCCCGTCAGCACATGATAAATCTCCGCCATGCCGGCAATCTTTTTCAGATGAGTGATTCCTCCGCTATGGACGACGGTCATGCGGAGATAGTCGATTAGTTGCTCCGTGATGAGGGTCTGCGTGTCCCATATTGAGTTGAAAACCTCGCCCACGGCCAGCGGTGTGGTGGTGTGTTGGCGAATGATGCGGAAGCCCTCCTGGAGTTCAGTCGTAACCGCATCTTCCAGCCAGAACAAATGATAAGGTTCTAAACTCTTTCCTAGTCGTGCAGCTTCAATCGGCCTCAAGCGGTGATGAACATCGTGCAGCAGATGGATGTCGTCACCATATTTCGATCGCAGCGCCGCAAACAACTTGGGAACGTGCAGTAGATATTTTTCAGTAGACCAGCTATTTTCCGGCGGCAAACCTTTTTCGGCAGGCTCATAAAACAGTTTGTCGTCAGCCACTCCGTAGGTGGATGGCAGACCCGGTACACCGGTTTGCGCGCGAACCGCCTGATAGCCCAAACTGATGTACTTGCCCACCTCGTCCGAGGTTTCGTCAATATCACGCCCATTCGCGTGTCCGTAAACTAAAACGCCGGTTCTGCTTTTCCCCCCGAGTAAGTTGTAAACAGGCGTATTCAAAGCTTTGCCTTTGATGTCCCACAAGGCAGTGTCCACAGCGGAGATCGCCGTCATGGTTACGGGGCCTCTGCGCCAGTAAGCGCCGCGATAGAGGTACTGCCAGATATCCTCAATCTGAAACGGGTCGCGGCCAATAATGCATGGAATCAGATGATCGCTGAGATAAGAAGCGACCGATAACTCGCGCCCGTTGAGGGTGGCATCTCCCAACCCATGCAACCCTTGATCGGTGTAGACCTTGAGCGTCACAAAGTTTCTTCCGGGAGAGCAGATCAACACCTTCGCATCGGTAATCTTCACGCATGTCTCCTCAGACGATGAGAGTCGAATGTATGGTGTCCCTAAATTCGCTGCACTAAGCCCTGCTTGGTGGCTTCGTTGTTCCGGACGAGCAGCAATACCAGGATCATCCCAACGAACGGAACTAAGCCCGCGACGATGATAATCGGATCAAAGGAATGAGTAGCCGTTGCCTGACGAGCATCTGAAAAATAACCTATTAGTTTAAATGCGATGATCGTTCCAATACCCGCGCCGGTTCCGCTCAGACCGCTAACCGATGCCACCGACTCGCTGCTGTAAAGGTCAGACGGCAAAACGTTCGCCATCGTCGAGAAAGCCGCGTAAGAGAAAGTTGCAAGCCCAAAAAGAAATGCAATCAAATAAAGCTCGGTGGTGAAGATCGTAGGGATGAGGCAGGTCACGCCAATGCCACCAAAAATGACCAATGCTTTTCGGGCTGCCCCGAGTGACCATCCTCTCTTTATCAAATAGCCGGACGCGCCGCCCCCGAAAAGGTTACCCAGATCGGCAGCGATGAACGGTATCCAGACGGCTATCAACCCGCTCTTAAGTTCAATGCCCTTCGCCACCAGGTAAATGGGGAACCAATCTGTAACAAAAAACCAGACGGGGTCAGTGAACGTTTTCGCGATAACCGTCCCCCAAGTCTGTGGGAGCTTCAACAGATCGCGCCAGGGTAGACTCGCTTTCGTCGTGGTGTGTAGGTTGGATTCACGCTTATCTGCCATGATCATTTCGAGTTCGGATTGGCTGATGCGAGGATGTGCTTCAGGCGGATAATAGAGCCATCGCCAAACGATCAACCATAGGAAGCCCAATGCACCGGGCACCATGAACGCGGGACGCCATCCCCATCGGAAGTAAATCCACAAGACAAGGAAAGGCGCAATCGCGCCCCCAATCGAAGAGCCACTGTCAAATAGAGCAGTTGCCAATGCGCGCTCGCGTTTGGGGAACCACTCCGAAACAGCTTTGGTCGCCGCCGGCCAGTTGGCCGATTCTCCTGCTCCCAACAAAAAACGAAACCCAGCAAAGCTGTAGAAGCCATTCGCCAGCGACGTCAGCATCGAGACCAGCGAATACCAGGCAACAGTGATTGTAAGACCTCGCCGGGTACCGATGCGATCCATCAGCCTGCCGAAAACAGTTTGTCCAATAGAATATGCGACCCTGAACGCGATGACGAGATTGGCATAGTCGCTGTTCGTCCAGTGATATTCAAGTTTGAGATAAGGGGCAAGCAGTGACAGCGTCTGCCGGTCAACGTAGTTAATGACAGTGGAGGCGAACAGGATTCCGCCAATCCACCAACGCAGCGCCGGGATTGTGCGAGTCTTGAAGATTCTGCTTTGCCCGGCCCTCACTATGCTCTCGGAAATTACGCGGATGATTGTAAAGCCGAATTCAATAGTGAGGCGGAGTTGTTGTCCAGATACACAGTAGCGTTCGGATGTTTACGCAAGATGGAAGCCGGCGCCAACGGACTGATTTCGCCCTCGAAACACGCTTTCACTGCCTGCGCTTTCCGTGAATCCGGCACCACTGCCAGAATTTCTTTCGACTTCAGAATCTGCCGGACCGACATTGAGATAGCCTGCTTCGGCACTTGCGAAATATCGGCAAACCACGCCTCACCGACCTGTTGCCGACGGCAAGCTTCATCCAAATTGACGATCAGATAGGGCTCTTCGGTTTCAAAATCGGCGGGAGGGTCATTGAATGCCAGATGCCCATTTTCGCCGATACCAAGAAACGCTATGTCAATCGGTGCGGATGCCAGAGCTCGGCCGACACGCTCAACGACCTCTTCTCAATGTATTCATCGAGGTGGAAAACTTCGACTCGCTGCCAGTCGATGTTAGGCGCTTTTGTTAGTGCATCCAGAAACTCGAGTTGCGAGGCCGCAGTAGCAGCAATGATACGAGCACGGCCATGATCCGAGATCGCCCGTCTAATGGCCGCGGACGCTTGGTCAGAGGCAGCCTTGGAGAGCGACCGCTTGTCATTGAACACCTTGAGCACGGATTACGGGCCTCCTATATTCGAGCCACCAGAGCCCTGGAATCTGCGAATTATACAAGACACCGTGACTTGCGCCGTAACACTGGATTCGTGGGAAACCATCGCACTGAACGCAGAGACTGAAGGGCCACTCATCAAGGCCATGAAATTTGCTCGCCAGCTCGGCGAGGCTGACGCAAACGGCGCAATAGGCCAAAATTGGCGTGGTGGAAACGGCAGAACCCGCTGTCTGCTTTATCCTACCGTCTGGGTGGAGAGAACTCTCTCGCGCTCCTCGGCGTCTTGTCTCTCCTCGCGTGGCGTCGAGGGCAGCGCTAACTCAAGCACCTCATCGATCCGCTTGACGTAATGCACATTGAGATTCTCAAGCTGCTCCGGAGTCAGATCCTCGTCAACATTCATCTTGTTCTCGGCCGGCAGAACTACGTCACGCACGCCCGCGCGCTTGGCAGCCAGAACTTTTTCCTTGATGCCGCCGACTGGCAACACATTTCCGCTGAGGGTGATTTCGCCAGTCATCGCCATTAGTGGACGCACTGGACGCTCCACCAGCAACGACACCAGGGCCGTCGCCATGGTCACACCCGCTGAGGGTCCGTCTTTAGGAATCGCCCCCGCCGGCACGTGCATATGGATATCGTGATCGGCGAAGAAATTTTCCGGAATGCCGAGCTGTACTGCGTTCGACCGAACCCAAGTAAGCGCTGCTTGCATCGACTCTTGCATGACCTGACCAATCTGCCCGGTCATCGTGAAGTTGCCTTTGCCCTTCATCCGGTTTGCTTCAATAAACAAAACATCTCCGCCGGCTGGAGTCCAAGCCAAACCTACAGCTACACCGGCACGCTTGGTGCGCTCGGCAATTTCGCCTTCGGTGCGGATTTTCATGCCTCCCAGAAATTCCTGCACCACCTCTTTGGTGACAACGAGTGGTTCAGTCTTTCCCTCTGCTAGTCGCCGTGCCTGCTTGCGGCAAATCGTGCCAATCGTACGTTCCAGATTTCGGACGCCGGCCTCGTGCGTGTAATGCCGAATGATGTGCTGAATTGCTTCTTCGGGAAAGTCAATTTGCTCTTTAGTAATGCCGTTTTCCTCGATCTGCCGCGGTACCAGATACTGGAATGCGATGTGGACCTTCTCTTCTTCCGTGTAGCCTTGAAGCTCGATGATCTCCATGCGGTCTCGAAGCGGCTCTGCCACCGGATCGAGCATATTTGCGGTGGTAATGAACAATACCTTCGAAAGATCGAAGGTCACGTCGAGGTAATTATCGCGGAAGGTGACGTTCTGCTCAGGATCAAGTGCCTCCAGCAGTGCGGAAGCTGGATCGCCACGGAAATCGCGGCCGACTTTATCGACTTCGTCCAGCATAAATACCGGGTCTTTCGTTTCAGCCCGCCGAATACCTTGGATAATCTGCCCGGGCAACGCTCCAATATAGGTACGCCGGTGGCCGCGAATTTCTGCCTCATCATGCACACCGCCCAGAGAAATACGAACGAACTTGCGTCCCAAAGCGCGTGCAATGGATTTTCCCAGCGAAGTCTTGCCCACACCCGGGGGGCCTACAAAACAAAGGATGGGACCTTTCATCCCGGGCTTCAAGCGCCGCACCGAAAGATAGTCCAAAATGCGATCCTTAACTTTCTTCAGGTCGTAGTGATCGGTATCCAGAATTTCCTTGGCTTTATTTATATCCACTTCGCCGCCTGAACTCTTCGCCCACGGCAAGACAGCCAGCCACTCAATGTAATTGCGAGTGACCGAATAATCCGCAGCCATAGGCGACATGCGCGAGAGCCGTCCCAATTCCTTTAACGCTTCCTTCTTGACGTCGTCCGGCATGCCGGCCGCTTCAATTTTCTGTTTTAACTCATCAATATCGCGCTGTCCTTCATCCTGCTCACCCAATTCTTTCTGGATGGCCTTCATCTGCTCGCGCAAGTAGTACTCGCGCTGAGTCTGCTGCACCCGGTCCTGCACCTCCGATTGAATCTTGTTACGCAGTTGCTGAACTTCTAATTCCTTCGCCAGATGCTGGTTGATTTTTTCCAGACGCACGCGAACATCAGTGGTCTCGAGGGTGTCCTGTTTATCGGGAGTAGATAGCGATGGCAGCGATGACGCGATGAAATCCACCAAACGCCCCGGCTCTTCGATGTTCATCGCCACCGTAGAGAGCTCATCGGATAGCGTTGGTGACCCGGCTACGATCTGTTGGAACAACGTCAAAACGTTGCGCTGCAGAGCCTCCACTTCCGAGCTCTTGGGTGGGATGGATTCCGGTACCGGCTGCACCCGGCCTCGCATGAATGGTGCTAACTGCGTGAACTCCGTCAGTCGTACCCGTTCCAGGCCTTCTGCGAAAACGAAAAGACTCTGGTTTGGCATCTTGACTACCTTGTGCACCACCGCCAGGGTGCCAACCGTGTAAAGGTCCGTCGGCTGTGGAGTGTCGACGCGCGCCTCCCGCTGCGCTACGACGACTATCGTCTTGTCCTCGCCCAGAGAATTAATTAATTGAACAGAGCTCTCCCGGCCCACGGTTAAAGGCAAGACTGCGTGGGGGAAAAGGACCGTATCCCGTACTGGCAGAATGGGCAGGGACCTCTCTTCCGTCGTCGGAGTGATCTCTTCCTGCGGGGGATCTTTCGGTTTTGTGCGCTCCGAGCGCGACTGCTGTACCATGACTCTCCTTGAGTGTGATTCGCTCAAGTTTTTGGATGACTCTTCCCTTCAGAAAGATGCAGGCCAAATTTGGCGGATCTTCGAACCGGATTGAATTTTAGATCCTTCCTACATATTTACACCATTACGAGCACGGAGTTACCGCTATCTTCAGAGAAACCTGCCAGCTTTCCCCTGAGGGACCAGTGCGGGAACGCTCGCCTGCGAAACGCCATCTCACGCCGCCGGATAAATCCCCAGCACCTTAACCAGATCGGCCACCTCGCCCAAATGATGCAGCGCATTCCGCGCCGCTTGATCTTCGCCGCGCAAAATGTCTACATAAAAAACATACTCCCAGGGGCGCCCGCGCATTGGACGGGACTCGATTTTGCTTAAACTGATGTCACGCAGCGCGAATACGCTGAGGGCCTTAAATAGTGCGCCAGGAAGGTTCTTGACACTAAACGCAAGCGAGGTCTTGTTAGCCTTGCCAAGCACGCCCCTCTTCTTCCTGATCAAAAAAAATCGGGTGAAGTTCGCTTTATCGTCTTCGATCCCAGCTTTGACGATCTTGCCCCCGTACACGCTGGCCGCCTGCCGTCCTGCGATCCCCGCTGAATCGCGCAAGTTTCTCTGAATGACATGCTTCACGCTCCCCGCGGTGTCGTAAAAAGGCACGGGCTCGATTTTAGGAAAGCGGTCAAAGAAATCGCGGCACTGATCCAACGCCACGGGATGGGAAAATACGCGGCGCAACTCCTTGAATTTAATGCCCGGAGCCGCGATTACATTGTGTCTGATCCGCAAGCGAAACTCGCGTTGGATGAAAACCTGGCGCGCCAGCAAAAGGTCCAAATGTTCCGCCACTGAACCGGCAAGTGAATTCTCGATGGGAATGACCGCCGCCGCCACCGATCCTCTTTGAACCTGGTCGAAGACGGCAGCGGAGCGTGCGCAAGCCACAATGCTGCAACCCGGAACCATGTGCTGGGCGGCCTCATGACTGAAAGCACCGGCTTCCCCTTGAATCGCAATTTTCATGGTGGCAACTTAGCTGCCTTCAGAAGTCGAAAACAAGTCTTTTCGAAGGACAAGCGCATCCACTCCGTTCGAGTAATAGCGCGGAATTGTCTTCACCAGGTCGTAACCGTGACGTTTATAAAATGCCAAGGCCGCCAGATTATCCACAGCCGTCTCTAATTCCACCCACGAGCTGCGCGCTGTTCGCAGCCGCTTTTCTGCGGCTTTCAACAAGCCAGAGCCTACTCGCAACCGTCGCGCATCCTGCCTAACATCGATGGTGATGATATGACTCATTCTCTTCCGGTTGCATGTCGCCACAATAAAGCCCAATATCTCGATCGGTGAAACCGCATCCGGTAAAGCTTCCGTCGCTAGCCGGTTGCTTGCGTTCACAACGGATTCCGCAATCAGCGTGAACGAAGCAGCGCGGCGCATATAAACCGCCAGTTCCAATCGTGAGTACGATATGCCCGGTGGAAAACATTCCTGGTCAATCCGCCACAGCGTATCAAAATCCTGCGGGCGATACTCCCGTATGGTGAAATTCACGCACCCCATTGTAAAGGGATAAGCCCCTTGCTCTCTCGGCATCCGTGGACGTAACATTTGCATCAGAGGCAGTTGTGGGGCGCTTCTTTCTGATCGACGGTTTGACCGCCGCGGTCCTTCTCGGCATCTGGTATGTCTGGTTCATGCGCTATAACCGGCGCAAGGGAACTACCGTGCTGCGCTGGGTTCAGTCGGCCTGTGCCGACAAAGGGTGGCTCCTCGAATCCCATTGGGTTGGAACTTCCCTGCTGCAAGCCAAGTTACATTTACCGTCCCGCTGGTTCGGCGATGCGCGGCTGACGGTCCGGCTCTTGCCCCGCACGATCCCTGCGCAATGGATAATAAGTCGCTGGCGCAAGCAGAAAGAGACACTCAGTTTCGAAGCCGATTTGGATTGCGCTCCCGCATTTCAACTGGATGTCTTCAACCACCGTTGGTGCGGCCGCAGCCGTAGGAAAAATCGTTCGTCAGAGTGGAATGCATATAGACCCGGCCCCGTGGTGCTGACTACCCGCGAGGAATGGGCTCATGAACTTACTCCGGTTTTAAATGCTCTTGTAGCATCCCAGGAAAAAAATTTCCTCAGTGTACGATTTTGCCCTGATTCGCCTCACTTCTCCGCCACCGTTGCGCTTGAGACTCTCGCCGACCAGGAATCAGCCGCCGCTGTGCTTGGAGTGTTGCGGGAATTGGCGGCGGGCGCTTCCGCTAAGCAACTGTAGGGCTGGCTTCACGAATACCAATCGCAGTTGAGTCCCCAGCCTGACCCCACCTTAGCACGCTATATCACCCCTTATGTTCCGGTTCGGCGACAAATCGGTACCCTACGCCCCGCACCGTCAGCAGATGCCGAGGTTTGGACGGGTTCTCCTCGATGTATCGGCGGAGCCGAACAATGAAGTTATCGATGGCGCGGGTGTCGGTGTCCTCATGCAATCCCCACACTTCTTCCAGAATTGATTTCCGCGAGACCACGCGCCCTTGGTTGCGCATCAAGTGACGTAGCAGCTCCGATTCCATCATGGTGAGTTGAATCGTGTTTCCGTTCGTGTGAAGTTGCAGCGTACCGAAATTGATGGTCTTCCCTCCAAAGGAAAACACACCATAGTCGCTAATCGAGGCAGGATCTGCTTCACTTTGCGGCTTGCCGCGGACTTCTGCGCCGGCATTCCGGCTCTGATGCAACCATTCACTCCTGCGCAGTAGGCCCTGAAGACGGGCGAGCAAGATAGCAAGTTCGAACGGTTTGGGTAAATAATCATCGACTCCCGAAGCAAAACCTTTAAGAACGTCCTCCGGACGGCCGCGCGCCGTCAACATCAGCACGGGAACGTAATTTTTTGAGGCACGCAATTCCGAAGCGACGGCAAAACCGTCTTTACCAGGAAGCATGACATCAAGGACCACTGCATCGAATTGTTGTTTGTTTGTCAGGAGTCGATCGAGAGCCGCTTCTCCATCTCCGACGACATCCACTGAATGACCTTCCGCTTCCAGGTTAAAGCGCAGACCTTGCGCCAGGTGAGCTTCGTCTTCCACGATCAGCACGCGGCTCATGTCGCACTCCGCGGCAATTCAATGGAGACCGTAGTGCCGCGGCCTTCACCGTCACTCTCAGCAAACACCCTGCCTCCATGCTTGCGGGCGATAGCACGGACGATGAACAGCCCCAGGCCTGTGCCCTTGACATGGCTCATGGAACGATGGGGCACCCGATAAAATCGCTTGAAAATACGCTTTAGTTCCTCGTTCGGAATTCCCACGCCGCGGTCACGCACTCGCACCAGCAAATGCTTGGCATCCGGAGTCTGAAGTTGGACCGAAATGTCCACGTGATTGCCGGAATACTTGATGGCATTGTCGAGAATGTTAGTGATTGCGGTGCGTAGTTCTTCCGGCTCGCCCAATACCTTGCTGCCCGCCCCGTTTTCAGTAGCCTCCTCGTATCGCAATAATTCTGGTTGCAGGTGATGACGAGTACGCGCCAGTTCTACACATTCCCGCACCAGTTTGCCAAGGTCAATGTCAGTCGCATGACGAAGCGATCGCTTGGCGCCTGTCTCTCCCGCCTTGAGCACTTGCTCTACCGTACCCAGAAGGCGGTCCGTATCGAGCAGCATGAGACGAAAAAAATTGCGTCGCTGCGGCTCATCCACATCGTGTCGTTGCAGGGTCTCCAGGTAGAGGCGAATGGACGCAATCGGCGTCTTCAATTCGTGCGTCACGGCGTTGATAAAGCTGTCGTGCTGCTCGTTGCGTCGAATCTCGCGTATCAGGAAAATAGTGTTGAGGATGATGCCCGCAATGATTGCCCCGAAGAAGATGACCCCGAGAAAAACCTTCACTCCCTCGCGCCAGTTAAGAATGATCCAACCGCTGCCCACGGCCACCGCTAATCCCGCTAAACCTACGCCCAGCGTCAGGAAGAAGGCGATGGTCTTGCGGCGACTGGTGATACGCATGGCCTGATTTTACCGCTCGGAGGAGACTATGGAACTCAAACCGGCACAAAACGTAAAACGGCACGCCCTTTTGGCGTGCCGTTCGGATGCCTCATGTTGCCTTGACCGCGGGTGCCCTACGCCTCGATCAACCTGCCATTTGGCGCGGGTACGTCTTCGCGCACCAGTTCCGAAAGATCGACTTTCTTGATCTGCTGCGCCAGACCCAGCTTTTTAAGAGCCCAAATTCCGTACCAGTTCAAATCAATCTCATACCATTTCAGACCGTGTCGCGCTGAGGTTGGATGCGCATGATGGTTATTGTGCCAGCCCTCCCCGAAGGTCAGCAGCGCAACCCACCAACTGTTGGTCGAGAGGTCGCGGGTGGCAAAGCGGCGGGAGCCCCAGCTGTGCGTCGCCGAGTTCACCAGCCAGGTGGCGTGCAGGCCAACCACGGTCCGGACAAAGATGCCCCACATCAGGAATGGAAGTCCGCCGATCGCCAGCAGCCCTACGCCCAAGGCGACAATTGGTACGTAGTGATATTTCGTGATCCAGACATGGAATTTGTCCTTGGCAAGATCGGGAACATAACGCGCCAGCGTGGTAGTGTCATGGTGCATGGATTTTCCGGTGAGAATCCATCCCATATGTGCCCACCATTTGCCGTCAACTGGCGAATGGGGATCACCGTCGTGATCCGAAAACTTATGATGAATGCGATGGGTTGCGACCCAGAAAATCGGTCCGCCTTCGAGGGTCAGCGTCGCGCACACCGTCATGAAATACTCGACCCACTTCGGAGTCTTATAGCCACGATGGGTCAATAGGCGGTGGTAGCACATTCCGATTCCCAGGCTCCCGGAAACCCACCACAACACAATCGATAGAATGAAAGCCTTCCAGGTAAAGAAAAATATCGCTGCTATGGCCCCGATATGAAAAGCAGCCATGAAAGATGCGGTAACCCAATTAATCTCGTCGTCGGCCGCCTGCTTCTTCTTTAGAGCTTCGAGTTCCATATGCTTTTCCCCGGTGATGAACTGTCATCTTTAGCGTAGCAAGACATGGCTGTGGAATTTGTAATACTTGTGTAATAGAGGGAGTTACGAAGGTAATGGGCGCAGATTCAAATCACTTGCAGAGTACCGTGTCACGATCCTTGTCTAGACCATTCGCGTTGTTAGGAAGCGGGAAGCGCTGTAGCCGGGGGTATCACACACGATAACCCATTGAAGAACTGGCTAGGAAGCGGAAGCCCCCTTTACTTCCACCCCTGCCCATTTTTCCAGCAAAGTGAGCGTGGCGGCGTAGTCCAAGTCCTGTTGGCCTTCCTCTGTAGCCAGTTCATAGATTTCTTCGACGGTCTCAAGTCCAGGCAGTTTCACCCGCACTTCCTTGGCGGCCTCAAGCGCCAGGCGGATATCCTTGAGCATCAACCGTAGCGGGAAATTCGGCGAGAAGTCGCGCTTCAATACAAACGGCGCCTTGTAATCCACGACTCCTGACCGCACCATGGAAGCCTGAATCAACGGGAGCAATGTCTCTGCCGTCACCCCCAACTTGGTAGCCAGGGTCAAGGCCTCGGCAAAACCCTCATAAATAAGTGCGATTTGCAGATTCATTACCAGCTTTGCGGCGTGCCCCTTGCTGGTTTCACCCATGCGGAAGACCTGCTTGCCCATGGACTGGAATAGGGGTTGAATCCTTTCGATGACGGCTTCGTCCCCGCCCGCGATGAAGATAAGCGTGCCATTCTCGGCGCCGGACTTGGACCCAGTCACAGGTGCGTCCACATACTGGGCGCCACGAGCTTTCACGCGCTCGGCGAATTTTCTCGTGGCTGAAGGTGAAATAGTGCTGGAGTCAACCACGACCATGCCTTCGCTTAGCGATTCCTCCACGCCCTGTGGACCAAATAAGACCTGTTCGACGGCTTTGGTATCAGAGACACACATCCACACCACTTCTGCGCCGCTAGCCGCATCTGCGGGCGACGCTGCCATGCGCGCACCTGCTACATCTTTGCCCGGCGAGCGGTTCCAGGCCGCAACCTCGTGGCCGGCTTTCACCAGATTCGCCGCCATTGGACGTCCCATAATTCCCAGACCTAAAAAAGCAACGCGCATCCCTAATTCTCCTTAAACACCTAACTTAAATATGAGGGCAGCAGAAGCAGGCGTCAAGCAATCTGCAAAACTTTCATTTAGAATCGAACCAAGATTTCCCTGCGGCTCAAAACGCCTACATAGGGCACAGAATCGCCGCCTGGGACTTGAAATCGCGATCAACGAAATACTCTGACACAGATTCAGAGCGCGAGATCCAGCATTCTTAATTTTTAATGTTAAAAGCCAGCATAAGAAATCCCGCTCTTCGCAGACGTGCCCGCCAGTTTGGCCGGCTGGTTCGGCGCTCGGTGGTCACGCCGCGTACCGGCGAAATTCACCGACCCGCATTGGTCACCAATGGAGAACTGGGCCTTACTTTCATTGGCCATGCCAGTTTTTTTGTGCAGATCGGCGGACTGAACGTCCTCATCGATCCTAATTTCGCCCGCTGGCTGTTCGTGCTCAAGCGGCTGCGCCAGCCAGGAATCTATGTCCGCGACCTGCCCGCCATCGACCTGGTGTTGGTGACGCACGCTCATTTTGACCACCTTCATCGTCCATCGTTGCGCGCCATCGTACAGCAAACCCGCCGTCAGCGGAGCGCTCCGCCGTCGATCATTGTTCCACATCACGTGTTTGATCTGGTTTCCGATCTCGGTTTCGAGGACGTTATTGAAGTGGACTGGTGGAACAGTTACCGGCATCGCGACGTCACCGTCACACATGTGCCCTCGCGACACTGGGGCGCGCGCATTATCAAAGATTCCCATCGTGGCTACGGGGGATACGTTCTACGCTCGGGAAAGCATTCCGTTTACCACGCCGGCGATACCGCATATTTTGCGGGATTCCGGGAAATCGGCCAGCGCCTCTCCCCTGAGCTCGCGCTGCTCCCCATCGGCGCTTACAACCCCCCTAGCTTCCGCAATGTCCATGCCAACCCTGCTGACGCCACCCGTGCCTTCCTCGACCTGAATGCGCGCTGGATGGTTCCCATGCACTACGGCACGTTCCGTCTTTCCCACGAGCCCATGGACGAGCCTCTGCAGCTCCTGGAAAAGGAGGCTGCAGCCGCCGGGGTCCGCGACCGCGTCCTCGTGCTACAGGAAGGCGTTACCCAGTTTTTCTAACCGGGTGTAAAATCTCTCTCCGACATTCCTAATCGTGGAGGAGCCGTATGGCCGATAAAGCAAAACCTATTCCTGAGGGTTTTCACACGCTCACCCCGCATCTGACGGTCCGTGACGCCGCCAAGGCAATCGATTTTTACAAGCAGGCATTTGGAGCCGAAGTCCGCGGTGTGAGTTACGAAGGCAAGAAAGTAATTCACGCGGCGCTCAAGATCGGCGATTCCATGCTCATGTTGAACGATGAATTTCCCGAGTTTGGCACGCTGTCCCCCTCATCAAGCGGCGGCCCGGGTACCGGAGTTGTCCTTCACATTTACGTTGAAGACGTTGACAGCGTCTTCAACCGTGCCGTATCCGCGGGCGCGACTGTAAAAATGCCGCTGATGGATCAGTTCTGGGGAGATCGCTACGGTCAGGTCGTCGACCCCTTTGGACACAGGTGGTCTCTGGCCACCCACGTCCGAGATTTGTCTCAGGAAGAAATGCGAACAGCGCAGGAGAACGCGTTTTCGCAGATGCCAAAGTCGGCCTGACAGACCATCGCGCTCAGTAAGCCAGCAAGATTCTGAGGTCACGCAAATTGTTGCCCGTCGCGCCGGTAACAACCGTGTCCCCAAGCGCCTCAAAAAAAGGATAAGCATCAAAGCGCGCCAGTGCGCCAGCGGCATCGAGGCCGCGAGCTCTGGCGCGCTCCATCGTAGTCCCATCTACCAACGCGCCAGCCGCCGGACTGTTGCCGTCAATGCCATCAGTTCCCGCGCTGAGCACGGTAATATTCTCTCCCCGGATTTTTTTTGCGCAGGCCAGCGCAAATTGCTGGTTGCGCCCACCCACTCCTCCATTCGTGACCTTGACGGTCACTTCCCCGCCCGAAATTAAGCACACCCGTGACACTTCTTGCCGTAGCTGGTGGATACGGCCGAGCAAGTACTCCGCGGCGGGTTCGTAATCCCAGTCATCACAGCTGTTATCCATCTCAACCCCAAAACCCAACTTCGCAGCCATGACACCGGCCTCCTCCGCAGCCGTCTTGTTCGACAATATCGGCCACCATCGCGACCGATAAAAGGCCGGATCATCCGACTTCGGCGTCTCCTCCAGCGCGTGACGACGAAAGAGTTCACCCACCGGCCCCGGTAGTTGCTCGAGCAGAGCGTATTTCGCCGCAATCGCATAACAATCTTCCACGGTGGTTGAATCCGGCATGGTGGGCCCTGAAGCCAGCGCGTCCAGCTGGCTGTCCGGCACGTCCGAGACCAGCAATGAAACTTGCTGCGCCGGATACGCCGCCTGTGCCAGCCGTCCTCCCTTCACCGCGGAAAGATGTTTTCGAATCGCGTTGATCTCCACAATCGGTGCTCCCGAATGCACCAGCGCGCGATAAGTCACTATCACGTCTTCCAACGAGATCTCGCCGTCAATGGTCTTCTCGACCATCGACGATCCCCCGCCGCTCAGCAGAAAAATCACCAGGGACGACGCGTTCTGCGACATCAGCGATTTGAGAATGGCTTCCGCAGCGCGAACAGATTCGGCATTCGGCGCCGGATGCCCACCACGAAAATAGCGCAGCCCGCGGATCTGCGGCCCCGGTTCAGACGAGCTGGCGACAATTCCTTCCAGCGAACTCCCGGCCTGCGCTTCTAGGGCCTGCGCCATGCTGTGCGCGGCCTTCCCGATGGACACCACGAAGACCCGCGCATACGAATGCAGATCGTATAAGTCCTCGCATATGCGGAGTACGCCGCGGTCGCAGCTCACGTGTAGTTGGAATGCGTTGTCTACGGTGGCTTGGGCAAGCGCATGCAGAAAAATATGCCGCGCCACCTCGCGCATCTCGCGGAATTGATTTTCACTAGCGGAGGAGAATTCGGCCACCCGGAAATTATAGCGATCAACCTTCTACCGAGCCCTCGACGAACTTCCGAACCCAGCTCTCAATCGCCTCGCGCAATTCACGTAGGCGCCCTTCAAAAAAATGATCGGCACCTTCAATCAAGATAAGTTGTTTCGGCTCTGGCAACGAGTTCACCAATGCCTCGAGCTTCGCCCTGGGACCAAACTGATCGCGTGCCCCGCTGACAAACAGCTTCGGCTTATGGCACTCCCCAAGAAACTCGAACTCATACATCCGTTCGTCAAGCGGAGCTAGCGGCAGCCCCAATCCAATTACCGCTTGCACCCTAGGGTCTGGACAAGCTACGCGCAAACCCACTGCCGCACCAAAGGAGAATCCCGCGAGGATCAGCGGCAAGCGGAATTCCTGTTCCAACCAGTCGAGCGCCACGCGCACATCATCCACCTCGCCGCTACCACTATCGTGTTCGCCCTGGCTCAATCCCGCGCCGCGAAAATTGAATCGCAGCACTGGATAACCAAAGCTATTCAGCGCCTTCGCAGTATGGAACACAACTTTGTTATGGAGCGTCCCGCCATAAATGGGGTGTGGATGGCAGACCAGCGCGGCATGCGTCGCATTTGCCGCACCTCCGTTGAGCAGTGCCTCCAGCCTTCCGGCAGGACCGTCAAGAAAAAGCGATTTGATATGCGAGTCGCTCGTCGACACGCTATCCAGATTACACTGCCGGCAGCATCGGTTATGCTCTCTGCCATGGACGTCGTCGCATTCACCCGGCAACTCGTCGACATCGAATCGATTACCGGCAACGAATCCGAGGTCGGCGATTTTCTGTATCGCGAACTTTCCCGCGCGAACTGGCAAGCGAAAAAACTTCCAGTAGAAGGGGACCGCCAGAATATATACGCCACGCCGTCGCAACAGCCGCAACCCGCGATAGTCTTCTCCACCCACATGGACACCGTGCCGCCCTTCATTCCTTCTTCCGAGGACGCTACCTGCGTCTATGGCCGCGGATCATGCGATGCGAAAGGAATCATCGCCGCACAAATCGCCGCCGCGGAGCAGTTGCGTCAACAAGGCATCAACACCGGGGTGCTTTTCCTGGTTGGCGAAGAACGTGACAGCCTCGGAGCCAGGGTCGCGAATGAACATTCTCCGGGATCACGATTTCTTATCAATGGAGAACCAACCGAAAACCGCATAGCCATCGCTTCTAAAGGTGCGTTACGAGTCGAGATCACTGCCAAAGGACGAATGGCACACTCCGCCTATCCCGAGTTGGGCGAATCGGCGATTGATAAACTGCTGGAGGCTCTCCGACGTCTGCGTGCCATGAAACTTCCCATCAATGATGAGATCGGCCCAACAACCTTTAACATCGGCACCATCCAGGGTGGTCGCGCTCCGAATGTAATTCCCGACCACGCTCGCGCCGAGCTGCTCTACCGCCTGGTCGGACCGTCGCAATCTTTGCGGCAGCAGATCTCCGAAGCAGTGGGAGAACTGGCCCACGTCGAATTCTCATTGGAGATCCCATTCGTACGGCTGCGCACTGTCGATAGCGTGCCCGCGATGATTGCTGCCTTCACTACCGACATCCCCGCGCTCAGCAATTGGGGCGAACCGCTGTTAATTGGGCCCGGATCAATTCAAGTGGCCCATACCGAAGGCGAGTACATCGAAAAAAAGCAGCTAACCGACGCCGTGGAACTGTACTGTGCAATTGTAACCAAGCTGATTGCGTGAGGAACTCAGTGCCCGGATGCTTACTATCGATTCGCTCAGTCGCCAGCAAGACCGCCTCTCCCCGCCGCTCGAGCAAGATCGCTTTGGCGCTATAATGCGCGCCAGCAATGGCCTGCCCACTGGCACGAAGCTCGAACCGTTCTTGGCGGCATAAGCGAGGGGAAAACTGTCAGGCGAAATTGCGCGTGAAACGAGAGGTTTCGTGCTGAATTCTGGCACCAGACTCGGTCCTTACGAGATCCAACGCCCGCTGGGAGCGGGCGGCATGGGAGAGGTGTATCGCGCCCGCGACACCCGACTGGAGCGGGATGTAGCCCTCAAAGTTCTGCCCGCCGACCTGTCCTCTGATCCTTCCTTGCGGCAACGCCTGGAGCGCGAAGCCAAAGCGGTTTCGAAACTCTCTCATCCTCACATCTGCACCCTCCATGACATCGGTCATCAGGATGGCGTGGACTTTCTCGTGATGGAACTGGTAGAGGGTGAAACCCTGGAGCACCGGTTAATCAAGGGACCGTTGCCGCCCGAGCAGGCCCTGCGCTTTGCGGCGCAAATCGCCGATGCGCTGGCCAAGGCTCACAAGATGGGCGTCACGCATCGCGATCTGAAGCCGTCGAACATCATGCTGACCAAGGCCGGAGCCAAGCTGATGGATTTCGGTTTGGCGAAGGAGTCCGGCCACGCTCCCTTGGCGGACGTACTGACCGAGATGACGGCAGAGCAAGCGAAGCTGACAGTCGAAGGGACGATCGTTGGGACGTTCCAATACATGGCGCCGGAGCAGTTGGAAGGAAAAGAGGCAGACGCGCGCACGGATATCTTCGCCATGGGGGAATTGATCTACGAAATGGCGACCGGCAAGCCGGCATTTTCCGGGAAAAGCCGGGCGAGCTTGATCGCGGCTATCCTCACCGCTGAACCTGCAGCGATGGCGGCTTTGCAGCCGATGACCCCGCCGGCCCTGGAGCGAGTGGTCAAGAAATGTCTGGCAAAAGAGCCCGACGAACGCTGGCAGAGTGCGAGCGACCTGGCAAGCGACTTGAATTGGATCGCCGAAGGAGGCTCACAGGCAGTAGAGGCGGGGCGGGTTCCACTTCGGCGCAAGACGTGGGAGCTCATGCCCTGGCTACTCGCAGGCTCGCTCCTGTTACTTCTGATAGGCACGGGTGCCGCTTGGTGGAAGGCCAGCAACGGACGCTCCGCGCGTCCGATGTATTTCCACACTTCTGTGCCATTTTCCGCCAACGACCTCGCCATGTCCCCGAACGGACGAACCTTGGCCATGGTTGCCTATTCCACCCAGGTGAACAACTATGCGCTTCTGGTGCATGAAGTCGGGAGTCGGCGAACCACCCCGCTGGAAGGGACGCAAGGGGCGTCCTACCCATTCTGGTCGCCGGATGGCAATTTCATCGGGTTTTTCGCCGACGGCAAACTAAAGAAGGTAGACCTGTCAGCTGGCCAGGTGCAGGTGCTCTGTGATGCGCCCAACGGGCGCGGCGGTACTTGGAACCGGGACGGAGTGATCGTGTTCGCTCCCGACTCGCTTATTGGGTTGTACCGGGTGTCTGCCAGGGGAGGCTCTCCGGTTGAAATCACGAAGCTTGATACGGCTCACCTTGAACAAAGCCACCGTTGGCCTGCATTCCTTCCAGACGGGAAGCACTTTCTTTATATGGCTGCTAATTTCACCAGGCAGACTGGAGTGAATGCAATTTTCCTGGGCTCGATAGATTCAGAGGAAAAACGCCAGATCGTGAGCACGGACGCCAACGCGGCGTATGCCGAACCCGGATACCTTTTGTACCTGCGGGACAAGGCACTCATGGCGCAACCTTTCGACTCCAAGAACTACGTTCTGAGCGGCGATCCCCACACCTTGAGCGACCAGGTGTTGTACTTTCCGCACGTGGGGAGGGCGATTTTTAGTGCGTTCAATGGTGAAGTTCTGGTCACACAAACGGGAAAAGTCGGTTCCCTTTCGCAGTTAACCTGGTTTGACCGAAACGGGAAGGCATTGGGGACGATCGGGACGTCTGGCTCGTACAACAACGTGCGTCTCTCGCCTGACGGGCAGAGGGTCGCTACAGATGAAACCGATTCGGATGGATGGAACATAGATGTTTGGATCCACGACCTGGCCCGGGGCTCGACGACGCGGCTGACGTTCGATCCGTCGCTGGATACGACCCCAATATGGAGTCCTGATGGTAAGCGGATACTGTTCGTTTCGAACCGCAACCTCGGCTTCCGCGTTTACTTGAAGAACAGCGATGGTTCCGGTTCCGAAGAAGAGATGGCCGATCTCGGCTCCAATTTGCAGGTCAACCCCTGGGACTGGTCGCGCGACGGCAAATACATGCTGGTCAGGAAGAAAAGCGAGGTGTGGTACCTCGCTTGGCCTGACCGCACACCGAAACCATTGTTCCAGGCAAAGTGGACGATTCGAAACGCACAGTTTTCTCCAGATGGCCGATGGATCGCTTATTCCACCAATGAAACAGGAAACATGGAGGTCTACGTTTCTCCCTTTCCGGGCGTAAATGGCAAGTGGCAGGTTTCGGCCGCAGGAGGAGAGGAGCCGAGATGGCGCCAGGACGGCAGGGAATTATTTTACGTTTCGGCAGACGGGAAGATGATGGCAGTGCCAGTCAAGACAACCGCCGGCTTCGAAGGCGGAACGCCAATCGCTCTGTTTCAGACCCGACGACGGCAGCCAATCTCCGCCCAAGACGTCTTCTCCTACGACGTGAGTGGCGATGGGAAAAAATTCCTGATTGCCACGAAAGTGGATGAAGCCAATGCCGCGCCACTCTCCGTCCTTCTAAACTGGACATCCGAAATCGAAAAATAATTGAACCCCGTGAATCCTAAACCCTCATTGGCTGCGCAATTGATTGCCGAGTTTCTAGGAACTTTCATATTGATCCTGTTGGGCACGGGCGTAGTCGCCATGGTCGTACTGTTCCCCTCCAAGACTCCTGGAGAGTTGATCCATGGGGGTTACACCAACATCACTCTGGGTTGGGGACTTGCAGTGACCATGGGCATCTATGTTGCTGGAAACATCTCCGGCGCACACCTGAATCCCGCGGTCACTGTGAGCTTGGCCGCATTTCGCGGCTTCCCCTGGCGCAAGGTCCTACCGTACTCGATTGCACAGACCGCGGGAGCGTTCGTCGCAGCGGCCCTGGTCTATCGCAATTATCTTCCAGCTTTCCGGCAGGTGGACCCCACACTTGAAAGGACCGCGGGTGTTTTCACCACCTTCCCCGCGTTTCCCGCGTTGCCGGGAGCAGGCTTTCTCGATCAGGTGATCGGCACTGCACTACTGCTTCTCCTCATCTTTGCGATCACTGACGAATTCAATTTGCCTCCGGGAGCGAACCTCGCGCCTCTGATGATTGGGCTGGTCGTCGTAGTTATTGGCATGAGCTTCGGCGGCATGCACGGGTACCCGATTAACCCGGCGCGTGATTTTGGGCCGCGACTTTTCACAGCCGTTGCCGGATTTCGCAACAATGGCCTGACTGATGGAAGCCGCACCTGGTGGATCCCGGTAGTCGCCCCGCTTATGGGTGGCCTGGTGGGAGCGGCTGTCTATGATTGGGGTATTCGGCGGTTCCTGCGCGACCTGCAGCCTGCACGCTCTGATCCGGAGGGATGAAGGGAACGTAACGAACTCCCCCAGTAAAATAACCTGACCCTGGCAACCCAGTTTTAAGATCGATCCCGGGTTTTCTCCGTGCCTCAGTGCCTCCGTGGCCAAAAATCGCTACACTGAGACGATGACCACCCAGACCCTGAACTCTCTCGCTAAGGCCGCTTCTCCCTACCTGCGTTCGGCGATGCACCAGCCCATCCACTGGTATGAATGGGGGGAGGAGGCCTTTGCCGCTGCGCAGCGCGAGGACAAGCCGATGCTGCTCGATATCGGAGCAGTCTGGTGTCACTGGTGTCACGTCATGGATCGCGAGTCTTACGACGATCCCGAAGTCGCGCAGATCGTTAACCAACATTTCATTCCGGTGAAAGTGGACCGCGACGAGCGCCCCGACATTGACAGCCGTTATCAGGCAGCCGTCAGCGCTATCAGTGGGCAAGGCGGTTGGCCGCTCACTGCCTTCCTTACGCCAGACGGCAAGCCCTTTTACGGCGGCACTTATTTCCCTCCCGACGATAACTGGGGACGTCCCGGCTTAAAACGCGTGCTGCTTTCGATTGCCAACGCCTATCGCGAGAAGAACAGCGACGTAGTCGAACAGGCCAGAATGGTTGAAGGCGCGATCTCGCAGGCGGAATCATTCACCGCACGCGGTGGGCAGTTCGCACCGCAGCTTGTCGACGCCATCGTCAAATCAGCGCTCCAAATGTTCGACAGCAAAAACGGAGGCTTCGGGCAGGCCCCTAAATTTCCTCATCCCGCCGTACTCGATCTCCTGATCGAGCGCTACGCGCAAAACGGTGACCAAGAGTTACACAATGTTTTCGTGACCACGCTGCAACACATGGCCAATGGCGGCGTCTATGACCAGCTCGCCGGCGGCTTTCATCGCTACTCGGTGGACGAGCGCTGGATCGTCCCACATTTTGAAAAAATGTGCTACGACAACTCCGAATTGCTCAAGAATTACATTCATGCATTCCAGGCCACCGGGACGGAATTCTTTGCCGGTGTTGCCCGTGACATCATCCGCTGGATGGACGAGTGGCTCAGTGATCGCGAGCGCGGTGGCTTTTATGCCTCGCAAGACGCCGACTACTCCATGGAAGACGATGGGGACTACTTTACCTGGACCGTCGAAGAAGCTCGTGCCGTTCTCGAGGAAGACGAAGCCAAAGTCGCTTGCCTCTATTACGACATAAACGAAGTCGGTGAGATGCACCACAATCCCGCCAAGAACGTGCTCTACGTGCGGGCGTCAGCAGATGAAATCGCGCGGCGACTCGAACTCACTCCGCAACGCGTGCAGGACCTGCTGGCTTCAGCAAAGAAAAAGATGTATGCCGCTCGCCTGAAGCGGCCCGCTCCGTACGTTGATAAGACTGTCTACGCCGGATGGAATGCGCTCTGCATTTCCGCATACCTGGACGCGGCGAAAGTCCTCGGGCTCGACACTGCCCGCCAATTCGCTTTGCACTCCCTCGATCGTGTGCTGTCGCAAGGCTGGCGGCCGGAACGTGGCCTACTCCACGTGATCGCGTATTCCCATCCCGAATCGGTAGCTCGCGAAATCGCCGGGGTGCTTGACGATTATGCTTTTACCGCCATCGCTTGCCTGGACGCCTACGAGGCCACCGCCGATCTCAGCTATTTCAAATTCGCTCGCCAGATCGCCGATGTCATGGTGCACAAGTTTTTTGACTCCGTATCTGGCGGTTTTTTCGATACCGATCAAACGCCCGCATCGGACACAAAAGTTTTGGGTGTGCTTGGCGCCCGCCGCAAACCCTTTCAGGATTCGCCCACCCCGGCGGGAAATTCCGTTGCCGCTATCGCGTTGCTCCGTCTGTACGCCTATACCAACGATCAAAGCTACCGCGATAAAGCCCAACAGACCATGGAAGTCTTTGCCGGCATGGCCGAACAATATGGAATTTTCGGAGCGACTTATGGCATCGCCGCCGTGCATTTTTCCCGCCCTCACAGTCAGGTGGCAATCATTGGCGACGACGAACTGGCTGCTCAGCTCTATTCCGCAGCCTCTGCGCCGCTTACATTTACCAAGGCAGTGATCAAGCTCAAAGCCAACCAGGCTGTTCCACAAAACCTACCTCACGCGCTTGCAGATACAATCCCGCACCTCCCCGGAGTCGCATCCGGCAAGACCACTGCTGTGATATGTTCCGGTTTTACTTGTCAGCCGCCGGTCTCTGACGTGAATGGTTTAAGGAGCGCATTGGAAGATCTTCGCAGCAGATAAGCCGTCGCAGTCTCAGCGGAAACAGGGGTGACGGAGTATCCGTCCGATCGCCTGAGTCATTCCAAACTCGCACATATTACTCGACACAATAAAAGAGGGCTGGCGTTTTTTCGACGGTCCGCCAGCCCGATATCGTCTACAGGTTACCGATAGTTACTTTGGTGACCTTGTATTTCACCCTTAAAGGGTGCAGTTTGGTCCTCTCTTGGGTGGGCATAGCGGCATCGGTCCTCCGTCTGGAGCGGGAACTCTTGGGACGGCGGCTGCTACGTATGTGCCCACCATTAGCATCAGGAGTAATACCCTGATTGCACGTTTCATTGGGTTCTCTCCTTGCGTGAGTGCTCTCCTCATTGTCGGAGAACTCTCACGGGCAGGAATTATACAGGGGGTATGCAAGCCCCCTGCCCAAATATCGTCAGCCGGATAGCAAGGTTCCGCCAACTGGGCTGAGTTTACCGTTATGATTCAATAATTTGCGATCTCTCGAGGGTAAGCCACGGCGTCAATAGGAAGTTCCTGACCGTGTCCGCGATTCCCAGTATGGGAATAACTGCGTCTCAGACGCCAGTCGAGCGGCAGTCTGTTACCTGGACTCAATCTGAAAGGAAAAATTAGGAGTGGTTTTGTTTCGTGCTTAGCTTGGCGCTGACCAGCGCTTCTACTTGCTCGACAAAACTTGTTCCAGCGCGCTCGCGCATTACTCGCAACGTCTCGGCGAGATCTTCATCATTTTCTTTCTCCACCATCTCGTGCAGAAGCCAGCGCAACTGCCGGACGTGTTCAGCAACAGGGAATTTTTGGAATTCGATGCCCGTGAAGAATTCAATTTCTATTTCGAGACGCTGCTTCGCGGCGAGAACGCGGAATAGTTCAAGTCTCCGGTGGCCCTCGTGCCAACTGAAGCGCCGGGTGACGCGACAGGGTCGCGTGGCATCTCAGTCCGGATCGAGAATGTCGTTCCTTTGCTGCGGGAAAGCGCGCGATCCACCATGCCTTCAAACATCGGGATCAAGGAATCTTCGCTGTCTGGATGTTGGATCTCAATCAGGCTCCGCTCCCATCGTTGAGGTCTCAGCAAGTTGGCCGCATCTTCGCGCGCGGGACTCTTCATAACGGCGTAAGTAAGCCAAACCATAATTGCGCAGTTGTACGCTCCCATATTAACCAGATTAAACGTAATTTCTGAAAGGTAGCCGCCGGTGAAGAGTGCGATACATCCTAGCTCGATTCCCGCAAGACCGCCGAAGCCGAGCGCAATACCGAAGCTGTCCTGCCGGCGGGACACCCCGAGATATCGGGAAAATACCAACAGGAACAAAACCAATCCAAACTGAATCACGCGCACACATCTCTGAGTGGTGAGGGTGGCTTGAATGAGCGGCCATTGTTGGGCCGCCGGACTCGACGCCGCCACCACAATCGCCACCAGCAGCATCACCAGCCCGGCCCACCTGAAGAGCACCGTACCCAGATCTTTCAGCGTGTGATAAGGACGGAAGACATCTAGAAAAATCTCATGAATGACTTTGAATCCCAGTACAACTCCGATGGCTGTTCCGATCCAGTACACATAAAAGAACCAGGTGTAATTTCCCAAGCGGTAAACCGGAAATACTACACAGAAAATGACGATCTGAGAAATTATGTAGGAAAAAAAGACGGGGAACTTTCGATGCAGCTTTCGCCAAAGCATCACCCCCGCCACCGCGACCTGCAAGGTGGGGTGTGCCAGCCAGAGTACGTAGTAGGCGAGTTGTGTGCGCGGGCTCATTAGGGGTAGTGCGCCGCTCTTGCACCGCTTAGTGGAGCTAAAGGTATTGACCTTTCGGGTTCCACGTCACCAACGATAGCAGTTCTGCTCCAATGATCAATGTACCTAAGTAACCATAGGTAACCATTACCTCTGTCACGGGCAAGTGTTGTAACTTATTCAAAATGCAGTCCGGGCTGGCTCAGAGTTCTCCCGCAGATCGCCGCTGGACTGATTTTGGGGGCACCTAAAAGGCGCATCCCACAGGTCCAGCCGCGGTCCCTAAAAAAAGCAGTCCCGCCTAAAGTCAGCTCGATCGCGACAAACAGCGGTCTCGCTAAATCTGAGGCGTGGAATGGATATAGGCACGCATCATGCGAACCTCGTCGTCCTTCTCGGTGAGGTCGCGGAGCATGATGTCGCGCAGAGAAACCATGCCTTTGAGTTGCTTGCCATCAGAGATGGGCAGGTGGCGGAAGCCATGCTGCCGCATAAGCAACATGCAGGCTTCCAACTCCTCGCTGGGCGCGACGGTCAGCGGATCCGGGGTCATCACATCGCCCACGCGGGTGCGGCTTGCGTCGCGACCTTCGACGACAACTTTTTTCATCAGGTCGCGCTCGGAGAAGATGCCGACCAGCAGCCCGTCTTCCAGGACAGGGACAGCTCCAATGTTGCGGTCAACCATAGCCTGGGCCACATCAAGAACGGTCTTATTGACGTCCGCGCGGTAGGTATCCTGGTCACGGACCAGGTCGTAGATACAACACATCTTGCACCTCCAAGTGACCCGGTTGGGAGGGCAGCAGCACCCCCGGCGGTTGGGGAGAGAAGGCCACCTGCGGCGAAGTATATGCCGAAATCCGACGCGGGGAAAGAGCCAAAGTACTGTAATCGGGCGGGGTGCCCGATGTGGCGGCGGGCGTCCGCGTAACGACAGGCGGGCGAACAGATTGAGAAAGATTCCCGTGGAACGTCAACCAAGAATATTCCAATACACTCGCCTGTCACTTGGTACGCGACCTCCGCCGGGGCTCAGTTCACTGCTTCAGTCGTATTGCGCTCCGCTACTTCCGAAGAGACAACAATTTACAAATCCCTGACTGGTGGGTGACACACGTCGGATGGACGCGGACGTAGCCTGCTTTCTATGAATCGCAGGCCCTTCCCCGAACCATAGAAGAATCGGAGCTTACTCTATGAACAAAAAAACCCTCTTGCCCATTGCGTCCTCCGCCACAACTTCAACCTTAGAAAATGTAGAAAATCTTGACTCTCAAGTCGAGCGTGTCGTGAGGCGACGCTCATTTCTGAAAGGCCTTGGCATGGCCGGCGCCGCATTATCGGCGGGCGCGTTGCTGGCAACTGACGTTCAAGCCGAAGATGGCGACCGCAGTGGCAGCCTTAGCAAAGGCGATGCCGCCATCCTGCGTTTTCTGGCCGCCGCCGAAATCCTGGAGACCGATCTGTGGGTGCAGTACAACGAACTGGGCGGAATCCAAGACAGTGAAGTTCCCGGAGGCAGTGGCAGTGGACCATACACCGATGCCCTAGTCGCGCTGGATGGTGATATGCCGCAGTACATCCATGACAATACTGAGGATGAACACACCCATTTCAGGTTCATCAACGCATACCTTGCATCGAAGGGCGCGGACACCGTCAACTTGAATGCGTTTCGTACTTTGCCGGGCAGTACGGCGACTGGATCCAGCCGAAAGCCGCGGCTTACAAACCTCATGCAGCTTACCGTGGATACTAGTTTCTATACCCGATATCGGAGCCGCACGAAAAATCCCGACCTCGATCCCAACTTCAAGTTTCCTCCCGCAGTTCCGAGTTTAAGCAACGGGCAGTTTCCGGCAATTCCGCGGAACGATGCCGACTTGACGCCTCATGATCACATCCAGGCAATCGCCAATACTGCGGCATTCCACTTTGCGTTCATCGAGGGAGGTGGCACCAGCCTTTACCCGTCGCTCGCGCAAAGAGTAACCAATGTGCAGGTGCTGCGCATTCTGCTAAGCATTGGTCCAACTGAGACAGCCCACTTCCAGATTTGGCATGACAAAGCGGGGGCAGCAGTGTCGACTCCTATCGCTCCGCTGACCGACCCTAAGAACCCGACTTTGATGTTTCCTGACCTTAACTCTCCGCCTTTCGGCGGGGAGAATTTCCAGACCAATCTGATCATGCCGGAGCCATGCCCGTTCCTCAGCCGAAAGTTCCCGGTGTGTTCGATCATTCGTCCAACCAAAACAGAAGGGGCTGCAATGGGAGCAGTCAAGGCGCTTACCGCGGACGGGCTTTTCATCGGCCAATCGCCGGCGTTTTTTGAAGTGCTGCGCGATCTGGCAGCAGACGCGGATGCGGCACGGCGGGAATGTGAGGCAGAGTAATTCCAATTGCCTGATTGTTGCCCTGCGGGCGCTGGCAAAAAAGTATCGGCGAGGTATTTCGCGGTTGAAATCAGCTTTGGAAGAGAGAAAGAAACTGGCAATCCGAGCTGACCAGTGCAGAGTGTGAGGTTGGATTGGTGATGGCACGGGAACCACTTCCCGTGCCTCTTTTTTAACCAACGCTATTGCGTTTCGTCGAGATAAAAGAGATCGAGAATACGGTTTGTGTTGTCATTGATCAGCAACACCCGGCCGTTATAGACCACTCGTTCAAGTTCTTTCGGAAGGCGTGGCAGTTGCTGTTCGCAAGGCAGCGGCAGAGCTTGCGCCTGCTTTTCCAGTTCACGTGGCAGGGTTCCACCGCTTTTTACGCTACGTTCGTTGCCCGAGGGTAATTCTTCGCGTTGGGTAATGCCAGCCGGCAGGTCGGAAGCATGTTCGCTGACGCAATTGCGAATTACCCGGCGGTCGCGCGCGCTGAACGCGTAAGTGAGACTGTCGGTAGGAGATGACTGGTCAACGTCCGACGGGTTGTTGTCTGGCCGATTCGTGCTTGGCTCATTAGTGTCCGGCTGATTCCTATTCGGAGGACTGGTTCGCGGCGCGTTTTGGTCAACCGTTGAACTTGCGGACGGTGTCTGGGTCCCGCCACTTGTCGTTGAACCTGCGCTGTCGTTCACCGTAGAAGACTGGGTCGTCACAAAACCAAGGACGGCTTCAGACTCGACGACGGCTTCACGCTTGCCAGTGGCTGCGGCGGCGCCAGTGCCGGCCGCGCCTCCTACCCCAGCTCCGATGGCGGCGCCCTTTCCTCCACCTGCGACTGCGCCGATGATGGCACCCAGAGCTGCGCCTCCGCCAATCTTGGTCGCGTTGCTCTTGGTGTGAGACGTAGCTTTTATCACTAGCGGCTCAACTTCCAGGGATGAGGCCATGTGTCCGGAGGCAATGGTGGCGAGAACCAGATCGAGCTCGCCAGGCTCGCTGAGTCGGCCGGAGCGATGCACATCGGAGATGCGGCCGGTGACGTCGGCACCCTTGGGATAGAGTTCCTTGCCGTCTGCCATGATGGGCTCGTTTAGTGTTCCGTGAAAGGTATCGCCGGCTTGTGCCGTTCCGCTACTAAGACTGTCGATGATGCGGACCTTGATGGTGGTGCCGGGAGGAATTGCGGGGGCCTTTTCTGCCGCGGCGAGCACGGGTACGAGAATGATGGTCAGCAGAATCAGAGTTGCTGTTATGGATTCAGGTTTGCGGTACATGGGTCCCTCACTGATGGTATTCAAAAATGATGTTCTGTAATTCGATGTTCGCTAGTTCACGAAGGGCTCTTCCTACTGGGATGCGATTTTATCGCGTTCTGGTTTGGCAAGAAATTGTCTGCGGGGACACGTTTAGCCCCGTCATGAATAAAAACAAAATAGGAACATGCCCATAGCGCCGTAGGCAGAGTTCCCTGGGTGCGAGTAGTAAAGACTACGTTGTAGTCGTCCGAGACGGAGAGTTGGTCGATTACGGATTGCGCGGTCGTTGCTTCCGAGGAAGCAGATTCCGGCGACTCGGGTGCAACCAATGCAAGATACGAGAGAAACTGATAGAGGTCGTTTCCGGCATATCCCGGGGCGACGAAGGAGAGGTCGGTGTCTCCGGCCGCGAAATGCCAGGCCAGAGACGCGGCCGACTCGATGGCGCGTTCGTAGGTCTGCGGTGACACCGCACCGGCACGGGGATTGTCAAAGACAATGCGCAGCTTGCGCTCGTCTTCGCGGCTGAATTCGCGCACTTTCAGCGAACCGGATTTGGCCGTAGCTTTCCAGTCCACATGGCGGGCGGAATCCTCCGGCATGTATTCACGGATGCGGTAGAGATCATAGCCACGACCGCGAATGAAGGTTTCGAACTCGCCGGTGATCATGGGCAGAATTTCGAAGAGTTCGTCGGTGGCATCCACCTGAGGATAAACAACGAGACGGCGCGCAATCGGCACTCGCCGCGTCTTAGTCAGAAAGGCGAAGGGAAATCGCGTGGCCAGACCGAAACTGTCTTCATGATACTGGCCACGGCGATGGAAACGCACTTCGAGGTCAGCCGTCAATTCCGTATTCGGCGGGACAAAGGGAAAATAGGCGGAGCCTTGAAATATCCGCGCCTCGGGATTCTCCTTGGCGATGCGTCGTAGGCGGCGATCGGGCAGCCTGATCCACTGCTGCTCTGGCGGACGTTGAGAAGGAACGGCAAAAGTGTACGGTTCCCAACGCCATCGTTTTTTGTTGTCAGCTTTCGAGGGCACCACTCGAATCGAAAATGAAGGCAGCCAGCGACGCGGATTTCGCACCATGATGCGCCCCAGCACTGGCCTCATAGCGAAGACGTGCTCGGGCAGGCGTACGTCCAATTCAAGGTTTCGCAAGACCAAGGCAGAGGCAAACCCCGAGACCACAATGGCAGCCAGCATGGCGGCGACAATGATATAAAGCAGATTGTTTCCCGTGTTCAGGGCGGCGATGCCGATCAGCAGAGTAATCACCACGTAAAAGATACCGGCGCGGGTGACGTCATAGTCGAAGGCATCGCGCAGCCTTGCAACCGCCACCCGTCGGGCCAGATAAGGAACAGTCGTAAGCCCGACGATGGTGGCCAGCAGCAATGCAGCCGAAGCAAGCACGAGCGTGGCCCACAGGTTCCCCGAGTCCCGCGTGATTGTGGAAAAAAGAGCCGCGGTAAAGGCAAGCACCAGTCCGACCAACGCAACTAAGAATCGTATCCATACCTCGGGGATTTCAAAGCGCAACCACTGCGCAAGGCGCGATGATCCTGCGCCTGCAGCCGCGGAATTCTGCGAGTAAGGCATTGATAGGGATTAGTTCTTGATCCGAGAGTAGCACCGGCTGAGCGGAGCTTCAATCTGAATCAGGGTGACGGAAAAGACGGCGCCACCATGCGGAAGCCTTCTCCCGGGCTTGATCTGCCTTGCGGCCCACGGCTGGGAAACGTTCGCGCAATTTTTGCAGCAGCCGGTGCGCCCACACGTATTCGGAAGAAAGGATTACCAGGCCAATAATGAGAAAGAAAACGCCCTGCAGCACGGGGAGAAAGAGGCCGATGATTCCCAGCGCGATGAATACCCACCCAACGATCAAGACGAGCGCACGTTTAGCGATTCGATTCATGATGGCAGTCTGCAGCATAAACTGTTTGGAAATTTTCAGTTGAAAGGAGCTCAGAAGACAATTGAGGCTTTATTCTTTCAAGAAGTAGCGGTGAGGAAGTCGATCACGATGCGGTTAAATTCCTCCGGCGTTTCCTCGTAGGGGAGATGGCCGGCGCCTTCAATAATGCTCAGTGCGCAATCCTTGAAGCACCGCCTAAGTGTGTCTGCTGAACTGGGGTAGACAGCGCGATCTTTGTTTCCCCAGATCAGCAGCGTGGGATAATCGGAGATTTTCGGCAGCACTGATTCGAGTTCCCGCAAGTCGGTGTTCCAGCAGCGCATAATGTCCAACCCGTGCTCAAAACTCCCGGGGATTGTTAAAGGCGCGGAATACCCCTCCAGCGTACCCGGAGGAATGCGCCGCGAGTCCCCGTACATCCGGTTGAGCCAGAAGTCATAAGCGAGGGGCATACGGGCGAAAGTTTTGAGGAACAGAGATGATCCCCACTGATTGCCGAGTAGCCGGGCTATCAGCCGGCCGTGAGGAGACCAGGGATTCACCGGCGCAGCCAGGATCAATCGGTTGAGACGTTTATCCGGCCGATCGGCACAGAGGGCAGCCAACATCATGGCCACCGCGCCTCCGTGGGACGTGCCCAAAACGTCGAACGAGGAGATCCCCATCTGGTCAATAAAGCGGAGAAGGCCTTCGGCGGTGGCGCGAAATCCGCAGTCCAGTCTTTCCGGCCGGTCGGAAAATCCGGTCCCCAGTAAATCGACAGCGTACACAGTGGTAGAGGGAGCGAAAGCAGGAAGAGTGAAGCGCCAGGAAAACGAGTATCCCAACAGACCGTGGATAAGAAGCAGAGGCGGACCCGAACCAGCGCGCAAGTAGCGCAGGCGGGCTCCGTCCAAGGTGGCCCAGCACTCGTCAATGGTAACCGGGCTCGTTAGAACCGCGGAGCTTGCATGGGGAAAAAATTCCCCAATGCGACCATCTACACCTTGCTGTTTTTCTGAAGCGGACAACTTTTCCCTCGCCCTCGCAGTCTATATAAGTGATATCGCCTCTGTCGCTTCTATATTGGGGAGTTTTGGCTCCCCATTTTTTATCCCTGCGGGCGACGAGCCCGCGGCACTCATTTTGAGGCGCGACGCTTCTTGCCCAATAATTTCTTAAGCACTCGAATGCCCTTGTCCACATGCTTCTCTTGCAGCAAGAACGGCGGCAAGAAGCGCAGGACCGTATCCTGAGTGCTATTGAATAGCACCCCTTCTGCGAGCGCTAGTTCGACGATGGGTCGCGCGGGGATGTCGAGTACGAGGCCTTGAATGAACCCGCGGCCGCGGATTTCTTTGGCTGCGGCATATTTTTCCGTGATTGTCTTCAGCTCCTGCTGCAAGTAGCCGCCTACACGAGCTACGTTCTCCAGCAGCTTGTCTTCTTCAAGAATGGCCAGATACTCCAGTGCTACGCGGCAAGCCAGCGGGCCGCCGCCGAAGGTGGTGCCGTGCTGGCCGACAGAAATTGCCGAGGCGAACTCTTCCCGGGCCAGGAACGCGCCCAGTGGAATTCCTGCTGCAATCGGTTTGGCGATGGCCACGATGTCGGGAACTACCCCGAAAGTTTTAAAGGCGAAGATCGCGCCCGTGCGTCCCAAACCGCATTGAATTTCGTCAAAGATAAGAGCGGCATGGTGGCGGTCCGCAGCCGCACGGCATTCTCGCAGAAATTCAATGGAACACTCGAGGATGCCTCCCTCGCCGAAAATGGGTTCGAGCACAATGGCACATGTGTTGTCGTTGACGGCGGCTCGTAGCTGGGAAATGTGATTGCGTTGAACAAAGTTTACTTCGTCAAGGAGCGGTTCAAATCCTTTCCGATATTTCTCTTGACCGGTCAACGACATAGATCCGAACGTTCGGCCATGGTAGGAACCCTGCAAAGCTACCAACTGGCATTTCGCCTCGCCCCCGGTCTTGTGTCCAGCTAGCCGCGCGAGCTTGATCGAGCCCTCAATAGCCTCGGTTCCGCTATTTGAAAAGAAGGCACGTTGAAGACCCGACAGGTTGCAAAGACGCTCGGCTAACTGCCCCTGGTACTCGTTGTAGTAGAGGTTGGAAAGGTGGATGACGCACGCCGCCTGCTCCCGAATAGCCTTCACGATTCGCGGGTGGGCGTGGCCAAGAGCGTTCACCCCCAGGCCAGCGACGAAGTCCAGGTAGCGTTTACCCGCCAGATCGTATAGAAAGACGCCTTTGCCGCGCCCAAAGGCAACTGGGTAGCGATTGTACGTTTGAATAAGAAACCGCCGTTCGCGGTCGGCAATTTCATCAAATGTAATCATTTATAAGAGAAGCGAATTCTAAACCCTTTCAGTCGCCCTGCGAAAATGGTGCATTTCTTTCTAAGCGCCGACTTGACCGGATACTGAAAACCACATAATGATTCCAAAACACATAGCGCGATCCCCGTTATTCTCTTATAATCCTGTAAGTCACTTTCGACGGTGATACTTACGTCAGTCGCGAGTAAACCCACAGGTGGCACCTAAGTTGCTTCATTTGCGGCGTAGTAGTGTAACCCGAACTCATGTCGCTGTCTCTGCGCTCGCACCCATGAACAAAGAATTCCAGGCCCGCTCCATCGCTCTTCTGCTGTTACTTTTCACGGTGGGTGCGGCGGTTCTCGCTTGGATCAATTTCCAGAAGGAACGCGAGTTTCAAGTTCCTTCGGACGGCATCTGGTGGGTCGAGAATCGCGGAACACTGGTTGCCGAGAAGCTTGAAGCCGACGGTCCCGGAGCCAAGGCGGGCATCAAGCAGGGCGACGAGCTCACGGCTGTAAATAAACTTGAGATCAAGAACACCTCGGGATTGATGCGGCAGCTATATCGGGCGGGTGCGTGGTCTAAGGCCACTTACTCCCTGGTGCGGCACTCGGTGGCCCTGGACACGGAACTGGTTCTGGTTCCCGCGGACCGGTCTCTAAACAATTGGTTACGCCTGATTGCCCTGATCTATCTGTGCATCGGTTTGTACGTGTTGCTGCGACGCTGGACGGCTCCGGGTTCTACACACTTCTACATCTTCTGCCTGGTGTCATTTGCTTTCTACTCCTTCAAATATACCGGCAAACTCAACGACTTTGACTGGACGATCTATTGGGGCGAGGCGGTGGCATGGCTTCTGCAGCCCGCCTTATTCCTGCATTTTGTGTTGACCTTTCCCGAAAAGAGAGGCTTCGTTCGCAAGCATCCCTGGTCGATTCCCCTGCTCTATGTGCCTGGAATGCTTTTGCTGGTAAGTCATGCCTTGATCTTTAAGTTCGTAAGAGCAAGCGAGCGGTTGCGTTGGAACCTGGACCGCGTCCAGATGGCGTACCTGGCCCTGTTTTTCGTCGCAGCCGCTTGGGTACTGTGGCACAGCTATCGTCGAGCCGGCACACCGATCTTGCGGCAGCAACTGAAGTGGGTAACCCGCGGAACCATTCTGGCAATCACACCCTTCACCCTCTTTTATGTAATCCCCTACTTGCTGGGCTGGGACACGGTGAAAGTGTCGGTGTTGTCACTCGGCCTTCTGCCACTTACGTTTGGTTACGCCATATTCCGCTACCGCTTGATGGATGTGGACTTGATCTTCAAGCGTGGAATGGCTTACACGCTTGCGGCGGCAGCCGTGGTGGGAATGTATTTCACTCTGGTGGCGGTCGTCGGGGTGTTGGTCAACACCCGGGTGCCCAGTTCCGGTCGTGTGGGGCTGATTCTGGCGATTGCGATTACGGCGTTGTTATTTGACCCGGTACGCAAGTGGATTCAGGATCGCCTCGACCAGTTCTTTTATCGCACACGATATGACTATCGCCGCACCCTGATCGAATTTGGCCGTGAGCTTAGCGCCGAAACCGATCTTGACGCCATGCTCACCTCGGTGGTCGAGCGCTTGTCGCGGACGCTGCTGGTCGACCGCCTGGCAATTTTCCTGGCATCCGGCGAAGCCGCAGAACATCAATTCCTACTCGCCAAATCTTTTGGAATGGCCGAAACCGGAAAGCTTGACTTAAGCTTTCTGGCGGCGCAACGTCCGGAAATGGAGATGGGGCATCTGTTTTTCGATAATACCCATCAGGTTCCCCGCGAAGCACGCGCGGCACAAGAGGCAATCTCCCGCCTGGATCTTAACTATTACATCCCTTGCCGCTCACAACACATTACTGTCGCGGTGCTGGGACTGG
>QIAP01000111.1 GCA_003225075.1 Acidobacteriota bacterium
AGAGATTCCGAACTCCCGGCACAGTTCCGCCATGGGCTCGCCGGCTAGCCGGCGAGCCACAAACTGAAGCCTTTCGTCCATCACCGAACACTCCTTCCACGGCATCACTTCCTCCCCAAAAGGGGAAAAAGTGTAACCTATGTGTCCGGTACGATCTGTTACCTATGTCTCGGGTCGCTCACAGAGCTTGGACGGCCCTCCTGGTTTTTCGTCTACACCGATGTAGACGATTTTGTAACGGTCAGAGCGTCTTGGAACAATCGAGAGTGGTATTTCTAAACATCGTTGTCGGCGGTCCAGAGGAACAAAACGTCGGGATGTTCTGGATGAGCATTCTCTCTTTGGAAGGGTGCGCGAATGGCCTCGAGTCTTCCGCTCAACCCAGCTTCATTGGGTAGAACTTCGATTGAGGCTTGCACCCCCGCCGATGTTGCGGCTCGATAAATCACGGAAGAAGGATCAAACGATTTGTTCCACCTAACCGTAAAGTCGTCGCTGCACTGTTCTGACAAATAGCAAGACTGACGGCGATATTTCGGTGGGTCACTGATGCCCGATTTGATCACGCCTGGGAAAAGAAAACTTTGCCGTTCAAGCTTCTGCGCTTGCCGTTCTTCCTCTTTGCGTTGCCTGTATTGCAACAAACCCGCTACCGCGAGCGCCGGGTGGGCAGTCGCGAGTCGGTAAACGGTAGCCTCGAAGGAACTGCCGAAGCGAGCTGCCAGACTCTCTGCATTACTCAGGCTATAGTTGCCTGTCGCTGCTGCCCGGAATTGGTCAAAGGGCATGAGCAACTCCGAGGCACCTAAATCGCACAGCCGCTCAAGCTCGTTGGCTTCCTTAGAGCTCGATTCGCATATATTTCTAAAGCGGGCACCGGTCACGCTGTTCGGAAAGAAGGTGTGTGTGATTTGTCCTATCGAAAACACCACTCGTCCTCGGGGTCTCTTTGGGTTGTAGAGAATTATTCGTCCGCTGGTTGTGCTAACGAGAATCGCGTCACGTTTTTCAGCGTTTCTTCAGTTCGCCAAAGAAAATCAACCCCGGCGTGTAGACATGGCGCTTATTCCGATCAACATGTCGCCGTCGAGCAGTCGTACCCACAGACGATTATCGGATCGCATCGTCATGATTGCGCCCGGCGAGTCCTGAAAGACAGAGGGAGTAACACCGCCCCCCCCCGGATCCAGCGGTGAGCTGAATCCAATCTCGTTTGACTGTTGCGCGCCCGGCATGCGTAGAATCGTACCGTCGAGCGCGTGCTGACAAGCGCAATCGCGCTGGTCCCTTTGGGGTGGTAGTGCGGCTCTTTTTGCCGTTCTGCGGGCAGCATCGGCCCATGCTGTTCTACCGCGTTGTGTTCCTCTTATTCGGTCTAGTTCTTGGCTGGCTGCTCTGGCAGAAAAACAAGCGCGAACGCGACTTCCGACGTTTGGCCGAAGCTTTGAAACGGTGAAAAGGCTGTTCGCCTCCTCAGGGGTGATTCAATCGAACACTGACAAAATAACCCCAGCCCCGACTGACAGGCGTAGAATTCCGGGCGGAGGCTGCTATGAAGTTCCAGGCCGCCATCCTCCTCCCTCTCTGTCTTACCCTCTCTGCCTGGTCCCAACTTACGTTCACTGTGCCCGTCGTGGACAAGTCCGATCCGGCGAGTCCTCTCGAGATCTCCGGCACAGCCACATTCACCGAACAAATCGTCGCAAACTCCGTCACAGCGTTTAGCGAATTCAAGATCAACGCGCGGAACACTTCGGGGAAAGGAATCGTCCTCCTGCTCGCCTACTTTGACGAGATGGGTCCACACGGCGGCACTCAACATATCATCCAAATTGACTACTTCTTTCGACGCCACATAGCTCCCGGAGACTCATTCGCGCTCGCACGCAGCAGTCCGGGACGACGAACGTCGGCCTGCTGTGTAAATCCACTGGAACCTCCGACAGAACCCACCGCCGATGTACGCGTGCATTATGTTCAGTTTGCGGACAGCTCCAGTTTCGGCGAAGACGCGACTGCAGAGGATATTCTCGCCACGCGGTCTATGATACTCGCAGCATTGCGACGCATCGACCACGCCAGCACGAAAGAACAGTTCCTGAAGTTTCTCGCCCAACGGGTTCAACCCGAGCCTGCGGACAATTTCTTGGAGGTAGTACGTTACACGGAGAAGAATCGTGGGATAGCAGCAGCTCGCGTCCAGATTCACGCTGCTCTCACTGCCGCGGAAGACCACGTGGCATCATTGCGAGTAGTTCAAGATGCCGAGAGGTGAGGCTGAATCTCCTGTCGGAAGCCGAGGCTTAAGCCATGCCGATTCGTGTGCGGGTTGCAGGAATTTGGAGGTTTTGTTCGAGCCTCTTAGAAAACTATCAAGATTAGACACGCACCACCAACGTTGCTGGGCTTGATGTATGCTCTGGTCCGCAGAGAAGGAGTCCTGCCATGCCAGTACAAGAACTAAGAGAGTTTCTCGATAGCCAAAACATCAAGTACGTCGCACAAAATCCGAGTCCTATGTTGAACCAGCCCGACCCCGAGGTCTAGAATTCTCCTGTTACCCTTCGAAAATTGTGGAGGTCCGCATGCCCCACTACGAGTTCTTCTGCCAGAAATGCAAGAAATTCTTTGACAAGATTTTGTCTCTTGTGGACTACGAAGAAGGCGAGGTTCTGTGCCCGCACTGCGGCAGTAAGAAAGTCGAGCAACGCTGGTCGGCCTTCTCCGCCATCACCTCCAAAAAGAGCGCGTAACACACACCTTCCGAAGAGGCACGTAGCGCTTCGACAGATTCTCCTTCGTTCCCTCCAGATCGACGGCAGCACCTACGAACACGACGTCGTGATTGCTTCGCCTCGCGAGGATGGCGACGCCGCTCCTTCACGATGAAACCTCATTCGAGAAAACGGAGAAGCTAGTAAGGGATGAATTGGGGATTATGCGCTGATGTGCTGTACTACGCAAAAACCTCATCTGGGCACTTAGCGGTACTAACTTCTTGCTATCCGCTCACCTGCATCACTGTGTATCCGATAGCTTCCCGCTTCTCTTCACAGCTGCTTTGCACTCTTCCGCTAGCAGTGAAGTCGCTTGCGACGCCATTTTTGCCTCAATTTGCACATTCTCAGATTGCGCCAGGCCGTGTGGTGGGGTGAATTTCAGGAGACGGAACGACGCAACAGATCGGGCCCACGCCGGCTCCACACGCACAGACCGCGCAACCACTGCACAGTTTCTTGTCATAGGGCTGTGGAGGGGCGGGCATGTGGTGCAAAACAAGGCAAGTAAAACTGCGGATTTTTGGTGGACTTCAAAAGCCAGCAGGCGTAGAAGGAAACCTTCTCTCGTGCAACTTCCCCCGCTGCACGGACAGCGGCCCGCTGCGCAAGACTAAGCGGGCCGAATCTCGGTGTCCGCCCAAGGAGGTTGCCATGCCCGGGCGACGCAAAACTCTCCTCTGTATCGATGATAATCAGAGCAGCCTCAACACTTGCAAAATAATTCTGGAAGACAGTGGCTATACGGTCTTACCTGCCAGCAGCAGCCACGAAGGACTGGAGGTTTTCGCGTCGAACGCGATCGATGCAGTGATTCTCGACTATCAAATGCCAGAGATGAACGGCGAGCTGGTTGCTGCTGAAATGAGAAGGACGAATCCGCGAGTCCCTATTCTCATGCTTTCCGGCTGGGCGTCACCGCCAAAAAGCGCGCTTCAACTAGTGGACGAGTTTATCAGCAAAGGAGATCCGGTCGAGTTCTTGCTCCTAGCAGTCCAGCAACTGTTGAGTCGTCGCGAAAAGCGAAAACCGGTAAGAGCCGTTACTCATTCTCGGGTGGCCATCTTGGACGGCGGGTCTCTTCCAGGATCCCCAAAATGAATCCTCGCGAACCGGCCAACACGAAGTCCCGCCCCGTCCAACAACGTCCGGAACCTCAGCAGTCCCGGCGCGCCTCATTCCCTATCGTCGGTGTAGGTGCCTCGGCCGGTGGCTTAGACGCATTCACACAACTGCTCAAGGCCTTAGGGCCGGGGATCGGGATGGCGTATGTACTGGTTCAGCATCTGGACCCGAGCCACGACAGTGCACTGACCGAGCTGCTTGCGAAGGCGACCGAGATGCTTGTCACGCAAGTAACTGATGCTACGCCAGTGGAGCCTAACCATGTGTACGTCATTCCGCCCAACGTGGACATGATCATCTCACAGGGAATATTGCGGCTAACACCCCGTACAGAGACGCGTGGCCATCACATGCCTATCGATCGTTTCTTACGCTCGCTCGCGGAGGACCAGAGGAGCAATGCGATTGGGGTAATTCTTTCAGGAACTGCTTCTGACGGTACCTTGGGGTTAACAGCGATCAAGGCAGAGGGGGGAATTACCTTCGCCCAGGATGAAAAATCGGCCAAATTCGACGGCATGCCAAGGAGCGCCATTGCTGCCGGCTGCGTGGATTTCGTTCTCTCCCCGGACGCGGTTGGCAGGGAGCTGACGAGGATTCGTACCCATCCGTATCTGACCCCTTCTTCGTCCTCAAGAACCGCCGACTTAATGCCCGACGGCGATCCCCAACTTGAGAACATTCTTTATTTGCTGCGGACGGCAAGCGAAGTTGATTTTTCCGATTACAAAGCCGCCACTGTTAAGCGGCGCATTCTACGCCGCATGGCTTTGCACAAGATAGGGAAGTTGAAAGACTACGTCCAGTTTCTTCGGCACCATCCGGCTGAAGTGGAAGCACTGTACGAGGACATCCTCATCAAGGTCACTAGCTTCTTCCGCGACCCCGCTGCTTTTGAGGCCCTAAAAACCGAAGTGTTTCCTAGCATTGTGAAGCACAGGTTGCCTGAGGAGCCCATCAGGGTCTGGGTGCCAGGGTGTTCAACCGGCGAAGAAACCTACTCGCAGGCCATTGCACTGCTCGAGTTCTTGAGCGATAGGAGCGCCGATATTCCCATCCAGCTTTTTGGCACGGACCTTAGCCAGGGAGGCATTGAGAAAGCCCGCGCAGGGGTCTACCCGGAGAGTATTGCGGCCGATGTCTCGCCGGAACGGCTGCGACGCTTTTTCGCCAAAGTGGAAGGTGGCTATCGAATTAGCAAAATGATCCGTGATATGTGTCTTTATGCTAGGCAAAACCTTGTCCAAGATCCGCCTTTTTCTCGGATCGACGTTATCAGTTGCCGTAACGTGCTGATCTACCTCGGGCCCGTTTTGCAGAATAGGATCATGCCCATCTTTCATTATGCCCTGAAGCCAAGAGGATTTCTGATGTTGGGAGGATCGGAAGGCATCGTTGGCACGGCCTCGGATCTGTTTGAGTTGATGGACAGGAAGCACAAGATTTATTGCCGAAAATCTACCGCATCCGGGCTGCACTTCGACTTCTCCGCGAGCCAGTACTCGATCGAAACAGGAAACATCGCGAGCGGCAAGGAAGCACAGAAGCGTGAGGGTGTTGTGCGCCTCTTGGACTTACGCAGAGAGACCGATCACATCCTCTTAACAAAATACGCTCCCGTCGCTGTGGTGATAAATGACGATATGGAAGTCCTTGAGTCCCGTGGACACGTGGGCCTTTATCTTGAGCTCGCGCCTGGTAGAGCCAGCTTCAATGTTCTGAAGATGGCTCGAGAAGGCTTGCTGTTCGATCTGCAAGCCACGATCAACAAAGCAAAGACAGAGAAGGAGGGGGTTCCGGTCCGGAAGGAAGATATCCAGGTCGAACGCAATGGTGAACTCAAGAATGTGAATCTTGAGGTAACCCCTTTCAAGGTCGCTTCCAACAGAGAACGCCATTTCTTGATCCTATTCGAGGATTCGCGACCCGCGGGTGGAGCTGAATTGGCGGAAACCATGGCGGGAGAGGCAAAACTTAGCAAAGCAGGAAAGGAAAAACGCAGTGATCGTCAAAGCAGCCACTTGAAGCAAGAACTTGTTGCTACCAAGCGATATCTGCACTCCCTTGTCGAGGACAAAGAAGCCAGCAACGAGGAACTCCAAGCCGCGAATGAGGAGATTCTGTCGAGCAACGAAGAGTTGCAGAGCACAAACGAGGAGCTACAAACTGCCAAAGAAGAGCTCGAGTCAACCAACGAAGAATTACATACTGTCAACGAGGAACTACACAATCGAAATTTCGAATTAACGGAGGCTAACAATGACTTGGTTAATCTGCTTAGCAGCGTCAATATTGCGATGGTTATTTTGGGACGCGATCTGCGAATTCGGCGTGTTACCCCCGGGGGCGGACAGCGGTTCGGTTTGATCCTCTCGGACGTGGGACGACCGATCACCAACATCCGGCCAAGTATTGACGTACCCGACCTGGAGCAAATGATTTTGGAGGTGATCAACACGGTAAGCATAAAAGAGCGAGAGGTGCAGGATGGGGAGGGGCGCTGGTATTCGCTTCGTATTCTGCCTTATAAGACCCTGGAGAACACGATCGAGGGCGCCGTCCTAACGCTGGTCGACATAAACGATCTCAAAAATAACCTAGAGGAGATCAAACAATCCCACGATCAACTGGCGGCGGAGCGGGCGAAATTAGAGGAGGTGCTTCGGCAAATGCCCTGCGGGGTCATGATCGCCCAAGCCCCGTCAGGAATGCTACTCCTCGCCAACAAACAGGTAGAAGAAATCCTGCGTCACCGATTCCTTGATGCTGCTGACATTGAGGAATACAGCCAATATAAAGCCTTCCATCTTAATAAGCAGCCCTTCCAACCTGAAGAGTGGCCGCTCGCACGTTCTCTCACCAGAGGCGAGGTCGTCACAGATGAAGAAATTGAGTACGTCCGTGGGGACGGCACCCCGGTTTTTTTAAGTGTCAGCTCTGCCCCAATCCTCGACGGGCAAGGTCATATCATCGCGGCGGTGGCTACGTTCTTTGATCTTACGCATCGCAAAGGAACAGAAGAGGTACTGCGCTCCACAGAAAAGTTGGCCGCTACTGGACGCCTGGCAGCTTCTCTTGGCCACGAGATCAACAATCCGCTGCAGACGCTGGATGGTGTGTTGTATCTCCTCGATCGAAGCACCAGCCTGGGAGAAACGGAGCGCCGACATCTGGGCACGGCGCGTGCCGAGCTGGAACGCGTGGCGCACCTCACCACGAGTATTTTGGGTCTCTACCGCCAATCACCTTCACCAGTGGACGTCAAGATCTGCGAGGTACTCGATAACGTGTTGAAGTTTTACGGCCCAACAATTCGGTCTGGCAAGGTTGTCATCGAGAAGCGATACGACTCGGAGGACGTGGTTCGTGGCTTTCCCAGCGAGATAACCCAGGTATTCTCCAATGTTGTGGCGAATGCGCTGGAAGCCTTGAGCCCGGAAGGAAGACTCAAGTTGCACGTTTTAGCTTCTCGGGATTGGAGAAACCCGACAAGGCGCGGAGTCCGTGTTTTCATTGCAGACAACGGACCGGGTATTTCTCGTGAGAATCGGCGAAGACTTTTTGAGCCATTCTTCACCACAAAAGGTGAGAAGGGTACTGGTCTTGGTCTGTGGGTCACAAGTGGGATTGTCGATAAACATGGAGGCTGGATTCGGGTGCGCAGCAGCCCGCAGCCTGGGCGAAGCGGGACCTGTTTCGCCGTTTTTTTCCCGGAAAACCAGAAACTATCGCCAATGCGTCGTACTACTGTTGCGTTAGATAAAAGCGCGTGACATAAGTCTGGTCCTCCACGAAAGAGACTGCAACAGCGGCTTTGCGTTGGGGCTACTCTTTGTCCTTTTTCTCGTCTTTCACTTCCTTCGCTTCGTGCGCATTCGATTTAGCGCTTGCACCTTTCACCGCGTGCATGAAGGACGCGGCGCTCGCTGGCGGCCTTACATCCCCCATCAAAACCTTGCGAAAGGGGACGTCTTTGCCGTAGATCGCCTCGGTGGAGTCGTTGTCCTGTTCCACGACTGCACCCTCCAATGTGAGACCTGCAAATGCACCTTTTGAACGCGAGTAGGTTAGCATTTCGGTGTTTAGTTTCCAGTCCGTTCCTGCAGAGGCATGCCTTCCTACGGGCCCCGCTGCCGCTGATCCTTCTCCGCTGATCTGGAACTTGCTGGAAAGCAGATGCTGCATCCCTTGCTCGTTCATAACCAGCATCACGAGATCTACACCTTCAGCTCCGATCTGTAGGCCCCAGCTTCCTCCGCCCACAGAAATGAAAGCCGGCGCACTCCACCCGGCAGCGGTACGGCACGTGGCAACTCCACGGCCGTGCTTACCGCCAATCACGAAGCCACCTTTGATCAGGTGCGGAACCACAGCGATACACCTGGCGCCGTCTAAAACTTCGGCCGGAATGCCTTTATCGGGGGCGTCCATGATTTCTTTCAGGACGGTAGCGGATTTCTGTAGTCGTTCGACAGAATCCTCACGTGCCGAACCAGCCCAAGCCAGGCTTCCAATCCCTACCAAGCTGACCACCACTAGAACGAGAGATTTTTTCACAGTGCCTCCACTAGTAAGTCCACCGTAAGTTTCACACGATTTGCATCCTTATGATGCAGAGTTGGTCTTTCATAGCGTGAAAAGTGCAGAATCTTGCGAAACAACGTTGTCTGGCTTGGCGGCAACTCTCAGTATCCAAACGATCTATCGCTATCGCAATTGGCATGAAAACTGCCTACCACCTTTAGTGGCCACGAGAGCGCGGTGGACTTGTGACTAGCTCCCCCCAACTGTTCTCCGATTGAAGCAACCCGTCTAGCAACAGAGGTGAGTATGTCTGCGCTTCGTATATTGGTTGCTGACAATCATGAAATCGTGCGTCGTGGTATCTGTGCCCTGCTGAAATCCCATGCTGGGTGGGATGTGTGTGCCGAAGCGGCCGATGGTAGGGAAGCTGTCGAGAAGGCCAAACAACTCGACCCCGACGTCGTCATTCTAGACATTGGAATGCCGAATGTGAACGGCTTGACCGCCGCTCGCCAGATTCTGCAGAACGACCCACAACAGAAGATCCTAATTCTTACGATTACAGACTCGGAGCAAATCGTACGGGAAGTACTTCAGGCCGGTGCGCATGGGTTCGTGTTGAAGTCCGATGCGGCACGCGATCTCTTGACGGCTGTCGAGGCACTAGAGAATAACCGTACTTTTTTCACCCATCGCGTTTCCGAAATGATCTTGGAACGTTACTTGAATGGTGAAGCACAAAAGGAACTAACGGGGCCCGCGGTGAGCCCTCGGGAGCGCGAAATCGTGCAACTCCTGGCGGAGGGTAAAAGCACCAAAGAGGCCGCCTTTATTTTAGAATTGAGCATTAAAACCGTCGAGACACACCGGTCGAACGTTATGCGCAAATTGGGCATTCACTCCGTGAGTGAGTTGGTCCTCTATGCCGTGCGCAACAATATTGTCCAGGTTCAGATCGGACCCACAGCGTCTCACTGAGCGGGTTTAATATCGTGCCGCTGTGACTCCTGACCCCACCAGCCTGTGTCGGGCTTCCCAAGGACTAACAGTGATGACTGACGTTGCATCCTTAGTAATTACCGGACCCGGACCTGCAGCAAAGGCCCACTCAGCAATAGCGGAACGTGACGGTATAATTCGCAGCCGTGGAAAAACCTCTTACCGTTATCGAATGGCACCGCCTGTTTCACGGATTGTATGCAAGAGTAGCCAAGGGATTGGGGATTGATCGCTCCTACGTCAATAGGGTAGCCCTTGGACAGCGACGATCCCCAAAGATTGAACGCGCCATAAACGCCGAGATTGCCCGCATCGAGAAATTAAGGCCAAAGTGAGTATTTGTCACGTTTCGTGCGTCCCGCCCCCTTGGGTGTAGCATTTGGGGTGTCGGGGGCCACCCCATGAGTCAAGATGACGATGCGCGCATCAGCGAACTGTGCGCCCTAATAGACGCAGAAAAAGACTCAGCCAAGGTGCTTTGGTTAACCGAAGAATTT
>QIAP01000241.1 GCA_003225075.1 Acidobacteriota bacterium
TGCCGTGGAAGGAATGACAAAATCCGCCGCACTGGAAGTTGCAGGAACCGGAGTTCGGGTAAATGTAGTCGCCCCGGGCACCACGGATACGGGCATGCTCACACGCTTCACCAACACAGATGAGAACAAAGCGGCGCTCGTCTCGACTGTGCCCTTCAAGCGTCTTGCAACCCCGGAGGAAATCGCTCACGTGATCGCATTTGTTGCCTCCACAAACGCCTCATACATGGCCGGTGCGTCCATCCCCGTGGACGGAGGGATGCTGGCTGACTAATTTCAGGACCGCTTCCGGACGGCCTTGAACCTCAAATCCGCTTCCAGCAACTGACGGCTGACACATTGATTACTGTGATCAACACGCAACACATATCAAATGGAGGAAGGTGTCCAATGGCAAATGTAGTGAAGAAGCTCTGTATCTCTTTTGAGCTGGCGCAGAAAATGGTGAATGCAGCAGTGGCGAAAGCCAGAGAACTTGGCGTCAGCGAGAACGTAACCATTCTCGATGATGGCGGCAATCTCAAGGCCTTTAGCCGGATGGATGGGGCCCCGATCCCAACCATCGAGATGGCGCAGAATAAAGCGTACACAGCTCTGCTCGGCGTCTCCACGCAGGATTTTTTCAATTTTATCCAAGGCGACCCGTCGCTCTTGGCCGGCATTCCCACGCTTGCCCGTATGGCGGCGTGGGGTGGAGGGTTTCCCATTAAGGTGAACGGAGAAGTTGTCGGGGCCATCGGAATAAGCGGGGCGCCCACGGTGCAGAACGACGTCGATTGCGCGAAAGCAGCCCTGGCGCTCGTATCCGATGCGGTGCCGGTGGGCTGAATTGGTTAGCCGGGTCGGCGGATACATGGCTGGAAGGAACCGCCTTGGAGGAATTGGCAGCGAAACCGTGGATCGATGGTTACGAGGCGAGGACTAGGAAAATGAACACTTATACAGCGACGACAGTTCCCACTCAGTTTGTTGAGGCCAACGGGATTCGCTTTGCTTATCGGCGCTGGGGCAAACGAAGCGGTTTGCCCCTAGTTTTTAACCAGCACTTCACCGGAAATCTTGACAACTGGGATCCTGCGGTGCTGGACGGGCTTGCCAAGGAGCGTGAGGTCATCATCTTCAATAATGCGGGTGTCGCGAGTTCGACCGGCGAAGTGCCGACGACCTTTGCAGACATGGCAAAGAACGCGGAAGCATTCATCGACGGTCTCGGATTGACGAAGATCGATCTTCTCGGTTTCTCGATCGGCGGAATGGTCGCGCAGCAGATCACGCTCGACCCCTACAACCCACCTGAGAACCTGTGGCTCAAAGTTTTCTTCACTGATTCGGAGAAGAGTCAGGCGGCTGGCCGAGCCTATCTGAAGCGCTACCTCTCCCGCACTAAGAACAGAGATACCCCGATCAGCGACAAGGTCGCACCAGCTCAGATTGCCGCCGTAGGCGAGTGGGGATCTCAACCTGGAGAACGCTTCGCATATCTGAAGAACATCAAGCAGCCGACGCTCATCGTGAGCGGGAACCACGATGTCATTGTGTATACAGTGAATTCGCTTTATCTCGCTCAGAACATGCCAAATGCCAAGCTGATTCTCTATGCCGATGCTAACCACCGATCTTGGTATGAGAATCACGAAGACTTCGTTTTCGAGACAAACCGTTTTCTGGATGCAAGCGACGGGATTGCCTCGATTGTCACGAGTGCCGCTGCGGATTGAACCCTAGACCTACGGGCTGGACCGAGTACATGACAGAAGAACTGTTCGTTCGAATAGGAGGTAATAGAAATGACTGGTCTTCGTAATAAAAGTGCTCTGGTGACAGGAGCGTCACGGGGAATTGGACGAGCCACTGCGTCGGCGCTTGCTGAGACGGGGGCACATGTACTGATTCACTACGGCCGCTCCGCGCAGGAGGCGGAATCTCTAGTCTCCGAGATCGAAACGAAAGGCGGACTCGCAAATGCAATCTCGGCTGATCTAGGAACTCCGAACGGCGCTGCGCTGCTAGCCAAACAGGTGCGCTCAATGGTCGGCGATCGATTGGATGTGCTTGTGCTTAATGCTGGGATCAGCAAGGCGGCACGCCTCGCAGATTACACGGCAGAAGATTTTGACAACCTCTTTGCGACAAACGTCCGAAGTCCGTTCTTCCTGGTGCAGCAACTGCTGCCCATTCTAGGTGACGGCTCGAACATTGTCGTGATCTCTTCGATCGGGTCCCACGCCGTAGTTGGCAACCCCGGTGTGGACAACCCGTCGATCCTTGCCTACGCCTCGACCAAAGGAGCATTAGAGACTCTGGTCAAGAACTGGGCCGCGATTCTTGGGCCGCAAGGCATCCGCGTAAATGCAGTCGCACCTGGTGTCATCGATACGGATATGTCGAATTTCACGAAGACTGAAGCAGGCCGCGAGGCCACTCTTGGGATGCAAGCACTAAAGCGAATCGGCAAGCCGGAGGACGTGGCAGATGTGGTCGCGTTTTTGGCTTCGGACAAGGCGCGCTGGATCACCGGTGCCAGTATTCCCGTCGACGGCGGCTCGAAGCTGTAACTAATAACGTATGGAGCGCAATGGAGACTAAGACGAGCAAAGGCAAGGAGATCAGAATTCCTGGGCCTGACCATCCCATCACGATTTTTCCGACTCAGGGCAGGGTGCGTGTAACGGTCGCCGGCAGGATAGCTGCTGAATCGACGCGGGCGCTTCGGCTGGAGGAGAAGGGATATCCGCCGGTTTACTACTTGCCGCGCGACGATGCGGACATGTCGTTGCTGGTTCGGACCAAGCATTACACCTATTGTCCGTACAAGGGTGATTGTACCTACTACAGCATTCCCATCGGCGGATCAAAATCCGAGTACGCCGTTTGGACGTACGAAAAACCTTATGAGGCAGTCGCCAGTATTAAAGAGTACCTCGCGTTTTATCCCTCACGGGTTGATGCAATCGAAGTTTATGCGACCGACCGGTCCCTTCTGTCATCAACAGCGTGAGGTGGTCAACGTCCCCATGTTTTCTGGAAGCTACTGCCATTTGCGGTGGTAATCGGCGGCGCTCCAATATGGGAGGAAGCAAGAGCGAGGCCTAGACTCAGCCGAATTTCAATGAGCGATCAACGTGGTGTCGTCTCAGCCGATCACTTTCGTCCTGATCCGTACACGCAATCTCGGATTGCGGAGCGCACCCTAAACGCAGCCATCGCGCATGCTGAGATCGCCCGAAGCTACGAGGAATATTTGGTGATCTTCGACGCGTTTTATGCCGACGACGTCGAGGGAAGCAGCGAAACCACGGAAGAGCCGATTCGCGGAAAGGCGGGCGTGCGCTCACTTGTTTTCGGCTTCTTGGTTCCACTTCATGCAATGGCCGAGGTCGGTGGTGTGTCAATATCCGTTCGACAAACGCCGATTCCTGGAGATGTTGTCGACGAGACCCATTCTGCGTGGACACTGGAGTTGGTCGGGGCGACAGGCAAGGTCTGCACTGTGAGCTGGCGCACCTTCAGGAAATGGAGCGACTCGCGTGTAGTGCTGGAGCATCATTACGACCACCAGCAGAGCGGTGAGCCACTGAGCGACGGTGACCTTAGGTTGAATGTGCTTGAGCCTCCTACAAGTTTTCACAA
>QIAP01000112.1 GCA_003225075.1 Acidobacteriota bacterium
TCTTTATTCCGGGCGCAAACTGTACGAGGAAGCAGAGGTGCCCAACCGCTATTTCCTCGAGCAGGCGGTAGATTTTGACCACTTCGCCACTGAAGCGATAGATCCAGCACAGGAACTTGACTCTGTACCCTCACCCATACTTGGCTACTTTGGTGCCATCGACTACGTGATGGACGTAGCCTTGATCGAAGAAGTGGCGCGGCGACGTCCGGAATGGCACTGGGTATTCATCGGACTCAGGTCGAACCTGGTACAGATGGAACTACCCAACGTGCATTTTCTCGGCCCGAAACCTTATTCAGAACTACCTCGGTTTGTCAGGCGCTTCTCGGCCTGCGTACTTCCGTGGCGACGTGATCATTCTTTTACCAGCTACGGGAGCGCTATTAAGGTGCGCGAGTATCTTGCAACCGGCAAACCGGTTGTCATTTCGCCACTCTATGAATATTTGCGGACCCCGGGTCTGCGCTTTTTTCACTCGACGGACGAATTTATTTCACAAGTGGAGGACGCGCTAGCTAACGATACCCCGGACCAGCGTCGGTTACGGCAGACCGCTGTTCGGGGCTGTACTTGGGATGTCCGGGCCCGGCAGGTAGGAGAGTTGATCTCCTCTCTGTTGGCAGGAAATGTGCCAATTAAAGAACAGGATCCGTTGCTCCCTGGAATCCCGGCCAGTATTAGAGATACGGACTCTCGTGCGCGCAAAACTTTTGCGGACTGATCAAAAAATATGCATGACCTGGCGTCACTAGCCGCAGCCGTATTTTGTAGCGCCGCACCGCAAAATGCTAATGGACCTGGATCCACACACAATCTCCGCGGTGTCCGCTACGCACCATCACAAGAAGACCTCGTATTTAGCGTTGATCTTTGTAGTTGCAGGGCTCTTGGATGCGTGTGGACCAGTAGTTTTAAGGAACACGACTCAAACCGCGATCCCGATAACTTCCCTGACATTCCCCAGAAGAACAGATCACGCAGGATTACGACGAATCGCGTGGTCGTTTGGGCTTTCTGGCTAGGTACCGCTTCCATGTCGCTGGCGCAATGGGGAGAGGCGCAGACGTCGCGGGCGGTAGCGGAAATTCCGCCCCGCTCGGTGCGGGCATTGAACCCCAAAGGGTCGGCCAGTCCGCGAGTTATGGCGGGGCTCTCCGTCCGCGGGCGCATCGGAAAAATAGCAATTCAGATTCCCTGTGGTTCCGAAGTCAGCTACCCGATCCCGAAAGGGACACGTAGCCTTTCCGGAGTGCTCCTATACCGTGACCCGCTTTCCACGCATCAAGGGTCGGATCCCAAGGAGATTAATCGAGTTCAAGTGCGCTTTCTGGTGGATGGAAAACTGGCCTTCGAACGTGGCCTGGACCAGAGCACGTTGCCCCAGAAATTTACGGTCGCCGTACCAGCCGCCAAAGTATTTACGATTTCGACACAAGGAGAGATTCCAGGCGAGAATATTTACTTGCTCGATCCAGAATTCTCGCAGGAATCGACGACGACGAGTTCGGCATTTCTGCTGAATGCCGGCGAAGGGTTTGTGAACTTCACGCCATTGCCCTATCAAGCATTGCTGCACGTGTTCTACCCGGGTGAAGATGTCGTCGTGGAAGCTGATTACGGCGGCAGCGCCAACCAAGCTGAGATAACTTTGCAATACACGCCGGATCAGAATCACCAGACCATTAGCTCGACATTGGCAGTCGCACTGCAGAGAGGATCTGCCGAAACCGCACGCGGCACTGCGCTATGGAAAATTCCTATGCAGCGCGGACCTGGCATGCTGCGGGTCGAAGAGCGAGTCGCTCAGAAATTGGTCTACGATCGCGAACTCCGCATCGCCATCATTCCACAGGTGAATCTTGCAGATATTTCCGACAACGGCTTCGGTGTGCATCTGTCGAGTGAAGGCTATGCTTTCGCGCAGGATTCGTATGCCAGTCTGTGGGGTGCGAAGTGGGGACGCGTTTTTTTGCGCTGGCCGGTCATAGAACCCAGAGCGGGATATTTTGACTTCTCACGAGCGGACGAATTGGTAGATATCTACCGCGCGCAGAATATGCGCGTCCTGGCGGTCCTGGGTGAAGATTCGCCGGCATGGGTTGGCGCCCCACGCCCGAGCTACGTTGCCGCCTGGAAAGAATATGTACGGGCAACAGTTGCCCACTTTCGTGGGCGTGTAGACCACTGGGATGTGTTTAACGAGGTAGATGTCAAGTATTACTCCAACTGGTCCCGCACTGCCCCAGATGTCGATCTAGCCATTCTGCGGGTCGGTATCGCCGCCATTCACGAGAGTGACCCGTCGAGCAAAACGGTCTGCTGCTCTACGGGTGGCACGGATTGGATCGGCTACTATCGGCGACTTTTCGCAGCCGGACTACTGCCCTCGATCGATGTTGTTTCCGTGCACCCTTATCGTTCCGTTGCACCAGAAGTTAAGCAGGGACCGTACAGTTACTTGAGTGAGTTAGCTGCTATCCGCACGTTAATCGCGGCTCAAGGCGGAGGCAACCCGATTTGGAGTACCGAGGCCAACTGGATCCTCGGGCCTCGCGGTGCGCCCTCGGTTAACGCTCCCGATATTGACGAACACAGCCAAGCAGAGTGGGTGGTGCGAGTTAACTTGCTATCCTTCGCGTGGGCCTCGCCATACTTCCTGCACATGCCTTTTTTCCATAGCAGCCACCCGCAGATCCACCTCGACGCTTTGGCCGCCTACGCACAGATGGCGTCCTGGTTTTCTGGTTCCTCAGACCAGCGGCTCCTGGCGCTCGGACCCGACGTGTTCGCGGTCGTTGCCAACAAGGCCGGACAGGTGGGCGCCGTATGGGCTACAAAACCGGGCGCGGTAGTTAATTTAACGGGAAGCAAGGTGATCAGCCAGCCGCCACCAATGGAATGGCGGTCGTTACCCGCAATTGCCACTTGGACGCGCTTTCCTGGGCCGACGTACCGCTTGGAAGGCGCAAACCTGCACGTCACGAGTTCGCCAACGCAGTGGGGTGGCCAACTCATCTCTCCTCCGCAGCGACTCGAGGTCCGGAGCTGCTATGTAATCGGCTTTGATCTTAATGTGCTGCGTGGCGCGCTAGGAGTGAATGCGCAGGAGAAGGGCGGCCAGAGCTTGAATGTAGTCCGGATCAGCTCTTTTCCGAACCCGCAACTGCATCGTGCCGAGATGCGCTTCAAGACGGAATCCGACAAACCGGTGCAGATTATAATTTCAGGTGCAAACTTAGCTTTCAGCGTGACAGAATTTAGAGTTTCCAACGTGGGAATCGCGCGTTGCGATTGATTATCCGTCAAATCAGAGCGGTACAAGAACAGCGTGGAAATACAGCCGGGGCCAGTGATCAGATCTGCAGCCAATCGCTAAAGGAAGCTGACTATCAATGCGCGCAGTTTTGGAAGATATGAAGTCTGGGGAAGTAATGACCTGTGACGTTCCAGCTCCAGAGTTGCGGCCATCAGGGATCTTGGTGCGCACTCACTTCTCCGCCATCAGCTCGGGTACCGAGCGCGCAAAAGTACAAATGGGAGAGCAGTCTCTGCTGCAAAAGGCGAGGTCACGTCCAGAATTGGTGAAACAAGTGCTGGATTACGCGCGCACGAATGGCGTAAGAGCCGCGTATCAAAAGGTGCAGTCCCGATTGAATTCGCTTTCCCCGATGGGCTACAGCTCGGCAGGCGTAGTGTTAGAAGTGGGTGAAGGGGTAGACGAATTCCAACCAGGCGATCGAGTTAACGACGATTGGCGCTATTGCAATGCAAGGACTGCGCCAGGCAAAGCTTTCATTTGGCGACAACGTGGTGATAATTGGTGCGGGATTGGTGGGTATTCTCACCGTTCAGATAGCGCGAGCTGCGGGGTGCAGGGTGATCGCCGTGGATATCGACCCGGACCGTGCGGGTCGCGCTGCTGCGATGGGGGCACACCTCGGCATCGCCGTTGGTGATCCACAGTTGCCGATGGCGGTGCAGGAGTTTTCGCGCTATGGACCGGATGCCGCGATCATTACTGCGGCGACTTCCTCGACGGAGCCTTTGGAGCTTGCGGCCCAGTTAGTGCGCGACCGCGGACGAATCGTGGTCGTGGGCGACGTTGGAATGGGCGTCTCTCGAACCAACATCTATCACAAGGAAATTTCCATTGTGATGTCACGCTCCTATGGTCCCGGCCGGTACGATCCACAATATGAGGAGCAGGGGCAAGACTATCCCATCGGCTACGTACGCTGGACCGAGAAACGCAACATGGAAGCTTTCCTAGAGTTGTTGGCTTCGGGGTCGTTGAACGTGGCACCCCTTCTGGAGGCGAAGTATCCCGTGGAGAATGCTTGCGCGGGCTACGCCCATATCTCCAAGAGCAAAGCCTACACCGCTATTATTGAGTACGCGAACGCGACGGATCCACCAAGGCCAGTGTCTGCAAAACGCCTGCGCAGCGGCGATCTACGGATCGGGTGCATCGGCGCGGGCGGTTTCGCCAGGAGCATCATTTTCCCAAATCTCCGCGGCGCAAGAGGGGTGGGCTTAGAGTCGGTAGCAACTTCTTCCGGTGTGGCGGCGGAGTCAGCACGGCGCTCCTTTGGATTCGCTCTGGCTCAAACACCTGACCAGCTTCTTGCGAATAAAGACGTGAATGCGATTTTTATCATTTCACGCCATGACAGTCACGCCGATCTTGTCGTCCGTGCACTCGCCAATGAAAAGGCAGTTTTCGTGGAAAAACCTCTGGCAACCAACCGGCAGCAGCTTGCGGAAATTCAGCGTGCGTACCATGAACAACAGGACCGGGCTCCGTTTGTGATGGTTGGCTTCAACCGGCGGTTCGCGCCAGCTACGGAGGAGATCCGCCAGTTTTTTGTCGGTCACCATGAACCGATGATGGTACAGATTCGGGTCAATGCTGGCCATATTCCGCATAGCCACTGGGTACATGAAGCGGGCGGACGTATTGTCGGCGAATTATGTCACTTCGTTGACTTGGCACGCGCATTAGTCGGTGTACCCATTCGAAGCGTTTCCGCAGCCGCGCTCCCTGATGGAGCACGTTACAGCCGCGATAACGTGGCAGTCACACTCACCTTCACGGACGGTTCAATAGCAACTCTGGCATACCTTTCCAATGGAGAGAGGTCTTTGCCGAAGGAGCATGTGGAAGTCTTCTGCGAAGGATCCGTAGCGCGCCTACACGACTTCACTCTGCTGGAACTGGTCCGCAATGGCAGGACTCGGCGCGTCAAGTGCCACCATGACAAGGGTCATAAGCAGGAAATAAAACTGACGCTGGAGGCTATGCGCTCGGGAGCTCCTTCTCCAATTAGTTTCGCAGAGTTGGTGGAAGTCACTGAAACAACTTTTGCGATCCATGAAGCCATTGCAGTTGATCGTACTATCGAACTTTCGCAAGACCACCCAGCTTCGGTTGGTGCGTAAAGAAATCGAGATAGTCGGCATCACCCAGGGTCGGAACTTGTTTCGCCCACACATTAAGCGTTCGCCGTGCACATGATTTCTCGTCAAAGTGTTCCGGTTATTCAGAACCCTATGCACAAACAGCAGACCGCCTCCAGCTGCGTTGGCGAGGCGCTGGAGACGCTCCAAACCTGGATGCAGTCATCGGACTATGCTGGGTACGAGCCGTATGACATGCTGAACTCACCCTATTTCAAGGGTCGCTGGGCAAGGCGGCAGCCGTTGGCTACATTGATGATCCAGTCGGGGAAACACTTCGGAATGGGGTTGCGCCGATTGTTTCGCGTGCCGGCCAGTAAGAATCCCAAGACGATTGGATTGGTGATGTCCGCGTATTGTGATTTGGCAAGTTGCAGACAAGAGAGCGAGAGTGAGGCTCGGTACCTGAAACTCGAACTTCAGCGACTGCGCAGTCCCCACGAGCAATACTTCTGCTGGGGATACGATTGGGATTACGTGGCGCTGCGTGGGACGAAGTTAACCGCATTTAGCCCAAATTGCATCGCCACATACTTTTGTGCAAACGCGTTATTGGACATGGCTGCGGTATTCGGGGATCTGGAAGCGGTTGCGATGGCCAAGTCTGCCGGGCAATTCCTAGTTCAGCGGCTGAACCGCTCCGTGGATACAAAAGAGCAGATCTGCTTCAGTTATAGCCCGAATGATCACACGCGGATCTATAACAATAGCGGCCTCGCTGGTGCCCTGCTGGCGCGCTTGGCCGATGGCGGTCAGCAGACTGAATATCTCACCTTGGCGCGCCGCAGTATGCGTTATCTGGCAGATCAGCAGCGCCCGGATGGTTCTTGGACCTATGGTGCAGGCCGAGTCCAGAATTGGATCGATGGCTTTCATACTGGATACAATTTGTGTGCATTACTTGAGTACCGGCGGGCGACGGGCGATGCTTCCTTCGACCCGAATATCGATTGTGGTTACGAATTTTACAAACGATCTTTTTTCCGCGAGGATGGTGCTCCCAAGTATTTCAACGATCGAGTCTATCCCATCGATATTCACTCTTGCGCCCAGGCCATTCTGACTTTTTGTGCTTTCTGCGATCGCGATCCGGAGGCCTTCGCGTTAGCGCAAAGAACGGCTCACTGGACCATCCAAAACATGCGGTCGCCGGAGGGCTATTTCTTTTACCAGCACCATCGACTGCGAACCGACCGCACCCCCTACATGCGATGGGGACAGGCATGGATGTTCCGGGCGCTGGCTCGATTGCAAACGTTTTTGGCTTCTGAAGGTGGAAACAAAACGTATTCTGCGGGCGTGAGCGCGGCTGTTAACGCTCATTCCGCGTAGCGGTTTCGACTCTTATGTGTGGTATTGCCGGAATAGCTGGCGAAGCTGACGAACTCGTAGTGAAGGACATGCTGGCACGCATTCGCCACCGTGGTCCCGATGACACGGGAATCTATGCCACGCCGCGGAACCATCCCGGCGCAAAAGTGGCGATGGGTAACAATCGTCTGAGTATTCTAGATCTCAGTCCGGCCGGCCACCAACCCACGTCCAACGAGGACGGAACGGTTTGGGTGGCTTATAACGGCGAAATCTACAATTTTGCCGAGTTGAGACAGGAACTTGAGAATGACGGTCACCGCTTCCTGTCGCACACCGACACAGAGATTCTGCCGCACCTTTACGAGAAGTATGGGCCGGACATGGTGAACCGGCTCAATGGCATGTTTGCGTTTGCGCTATGGGACGGGATGGCCGAGCGGCTCTGGCTATTTCGCGACCGCATGGGCGTTAAGCCGCTCTATTACGTGCAGGTTGGAAGCCAGCTGTATTTCGCGTCAGAGATCAAGGCTCTACTCGCGTGCCCGGAGATCGAACCAGCCCTGGATGTGGAGTGCCTCCCCGAATATCTTGCGCTTCTCTACGTGCCCAACCCGCAAACAATGTTCAAGGGCATATTCAAGCTGTCTCCCGGATATCGGCTGCTCTGGGAAAAGGGCAGGATTTCGGTCGAACCGTACTGGAAGATGCGATTCGGCCCGCTATTTCAGGCGTCAGAGGAAGAACTTTCCGAGCAGTTCCACGAGGTCATGGTCTCGGCAGTTCGTCGCCAATTGATCAGCGATGTGCCAATTGGATTTTTCTTAAGCGGTGGTCTTGATTCCAGCGCGCTCGTCGCTTGTGCGGCTGAGTCGGGCATGTCCACCCTTCGCTGTTACAGCATCGCATTTCGGCGTGAACACGGCGCGTTGGAACAGTCGGATGAAGATTCACACTTTGCCAGGGTCGTGGCTGATCGTTTCGGAGCAAAATTTGAATCTTTGCCGGTAGAACCGGAAGTCGCTACGCTGCTCCCAAAAGCTATTTGGCACATGGACGAACCGGTGGCTGACCATGCTGCTATCGCGACATATCTCATTTGCCGGGCCGCAAAGCCAGAGGTTACGGTTTTACTGAGTGGCCAGGGTGCAGATGAGGTCTTGGGAGGCTACCGCGTTCACCTGGCTCATCGTCTGAGCCGGTATTTGGCTCATGTCCCCGGACCGATGCGGCGGACCTTCGCGCGCAATCTGCTCCCATTCCTGCACAGACACGCCGCAGCTCTCCCATTTGTTCACCCGGGATTGTTACTCGCATTCTGCCGTTTTTATGAGAAGCTGCAAGCGGCCGCAGACATGCCGGCGGAGCAACAATATTCTGCTCTCCGTTCGTATTATGCTGCTGGTGCGCTCCAGGATTTGCTATCTGATGAGGTTGCCGAAGCGACGACTCGCAAACCACTGCATCGCTTTGATGAACATTTTGCCGATTGTGCAGGAGAAGAGCTGTTAAACAAGCTGCTATACGTCGATTGCAAAACGTTCCTACCCGACCTGAATCTGACACTTTCCGACAAGATGAGCATGGCTCATTCCATTGAAGCGCGGGTTCCCTTTCTCGATAACGAAGTCGTGGATTTCCTATTGCGCGTGCCACCGAACATCAAAATCAAGCGCCTGACACAGAAATATCTACTGCGCAGAGCATTTCGGGACATACTGCCCTCCGGCGTGCTGCGTCGCAGGAAGGCGGGCTTTGGCTTGCCGATTCGATCCTGGCTGCAAAATGAATTGCGGGACATGGTCCACGACATGCTTTCGGAAAAGCGCGTACGAGAGCGAGGCTTGCTGCAACCGGCAGCGGTAAGCCGGATGATCGAGGAAAACATGAGCGGCCGACAGGATCACACTCTACGTATTTGGGCCTTGCTTACGCTCGAATTGTGGCAGCAGACATTCCTCGATAATTCTTCTGCAAACTTTTCGACCACCGAGTCAATCCTGGGAGTTGGAACAACGTGAAGGTGTGGATTGATCTGGACAATTCTCCGCACGTCCTGTTCTTTGCCCCCATTATTCGTGCTCTAGAACGGGATGGGATGGAAATTTTGATCACGGCTCGCGCCTTTTCCCAGACTCAGGAATTAGCTACGGCGCACGGACTGAACTTCGAAACTATTGGTGAGCACAGGACGCATCACCACTTTGCCACCCGAGTCGTGGGAACGGTACGTCGCGCTGGTCAGCTTGCGAAGTACGTGCGGAAAAAACGTCCCGCCGTGGCAATCAGTCATGGTTCCCGGGGCTTGGTACTCGCCGCCTGGATGTTGGGAATACCCAGCATGACGCTGTACGATTATGAGTTCATTTCATCCCGCGTCTTCAACCAGCTCTCATCGCGTATCTTGGCGCCCTCGGTTGTCGACCCGGAGACGCTACGACAGCGGGGCTTGGACTTACACAAGTTCACACCATATCCGGGACTCAAAGAGGAGGTCTATGTTTATGACTTCCAGCCCGAGCGATCGGTGCTCACGCAATTGAACTTGGATCCGCAGAGGGTAATTATCACTATCCGTCCGCCTGCGGAATGGGCACACTATCATGATGCAAAGTCCGGCCTACTTTTCAGAGCACTGGTGGAGCGGCTCCGCTTGGAGAAGCAGGCACAAATAGTTGTATTGCCGCGTACTCAGGAGCAAAAGAGAAATCTAGTTGTCGAATACGGAATGGGAAGCAAGCCGTTCCAGATTGCCGAGCACGCCGTAGACGGCTTGAGCCTCATCTGGCACTCAGACGCAGTTTTCAGCGGGGGCGGTACTATGGTTCGCGAGGCTGCGTTGCTGGGTGCAGAGGTATACAGCATTTTTGCAGGGAAACTTGGAGGCGCTGACCAGGCTCTCGCCTCAAGCGGAAGACTTAAATTGATTAGCGAAGTAAGCGAGATTCGGCAGCTATCCTTTCATAAGACGACCCGGCTCAGACCAGTCATGAACGGAAAACGAGAGACCAGGGATTTTGTGTACCGACAGATCTTTGACTTTGCTCAAGCCAGCAGTTTGGCGAGATCGCGTGTGAAGACTGGAACCGCAAAATGGCCAACACAATAGAAACCCGCAACGCTGTCCGGGTTCCCTTTCTCGATCTGAAATTGCAAATGAAGAGGTTGGGGAGCGGATTGCGAGAGGCAGTCTGGTCGACTCTCGAATCAGCGGCTTTCATCGAAGGGAAGCCAGTGCTCGAATTTGAAAGAGCCTTTGCAGTGTATTGTGGAACCAGTGATGCGGTGGCTGTCGATTCTGGAACGGCCGCTCTTCATCTTGCCTTGCATGCGCTTGGTGTTGCACAGGGCGACGAAGTGGTTGTTCCCGCAAACACGTTTATCGCCACGGCTGCACCGGTACATCAGGTGGGGGCCAGGCCTGTCTTCGTGGATTCCGATGAGCATAGTTGGCAGATGGATATTCAGCAAGTCAAGCGCGCAATCGGTCCGCGTTGTCGGGCGGTAATTGCAGTGCACCTCTATGGCCAGCCCCTGCTGGTCCGGGAGTTGCGTAGCATATGTGATGAGAAAAATGTTCCGTTGATTGAAGATGCGGCCCAAGCGCATGGAGCTCGGTATGGAAAAGAGAAGATTGGTGGTTTTGGCCGGTTAGCTTGTTTCAGTTTCTATCCCGGAAAGAACCTCGGCGCCTACGGCGACGGCGGAATGATTACTACAAACGATACAGATCTCGCCACCCGATTGCGCCGGCTTCGGAATCACGGACGCACGACGAAATATGAACACAGTGAAGTCGGTTTCAACTACCGCATGGACGCAGTGCAAGCAACTGTATTGAATTTCAAACTTCCATTTCTCGACGATTGGAACGCCAGCCGGCGTTATTGGGCTGGACGCTATCGGGAGCGGCTCTCGGCGACGCCGCTGACATTGCCGGCACTGATTCCTGACACCGAGCCGGTCTACCATCTTTTTACGGTTCGTTGCACGTGTCGTGACAAATTGGCGAGTTTTCTGGCCGAGCGCGCCATTGAAACTGGCGTGCATTATCCCGTTCCTCTGCACCTCCAGCCTGCATTCCGGTTTTTGGGTTATTCTGAGGCTGATTTTCCGGTGGCCGAGGCAATCTGCCGCGAAATAATTTCTTTGCCCATCTTCCCAGAAATGACCGAGCATCAATTCGAGCACGTGTGCGAGTCGATCGATGAGTTCTTTGCCACCACCCCAGGTCGCTGAGCAGTCGGCGCTTCGGGATTTGCCGGTCACGTTTCATGCCAAACCTGTATATCAGGTTTGTAAACGGATGCTGGACGTTGTGGTGAGCGGCGTGTTCCTTGTCCTGCTGACTCCCGTATGGCTCGTGCTCGCCATTCTCATCAAACTGGATTCAACCGGGCCGGTCTTCTTTGTCCATCCCGCGGTGGGGCGTAGCGGTTCCGAATTTGTTCTTTACAAGTTTCGTAGTATGCTCCCAGCTTCCCATATCCCAGATCATATCGCTCACGTTGAGAGTAATTTACGTCGCGGAGAATCGACCTGTTCGGACCGGATGGGACCTATTTTCAAGACGGCGCTTACAGATCAAAGCCGCATCACTCGTATCGGACGCTTTCTTCGATGTACCAGCCTTGATGAATTGCCCCAGGTTTGGAATGTCTTCCGAGGCGACATGAGCCTTGTTGGACCGAGACCTGCCCTGCCTTACGAGGCTCGCTTGTATGACGAATGGCAAAAGCAGCGTTTTATGGTGAAGCCGGGAATGACCGGGTGGTACCAAGTTACCGCGCGAAATCGAGTACCAATCCAAGAGATGATTCGACTTGACCTAGAGTACGTACGCAACCAGTCCATGGCGCTGGATCTTAAAATCCTGCTAAGGACGCCCGTGGCAATGTTTTCTGGAATGTGACCCGAACTTCATTGCGACTCAGGAGGAGTACTTGATTCGTGTTGGCATCATCGGCTGCGGCTACTGGGGACCTAACCTAGTGCGCACGCTGAGTGAAATAGATGACGTCAGAGTGGTGCGTGTGAGCGATCTGAGACCGGGACGGCGGGAGTTTGTCTCACGCCGCTACCCGTTGATACAGACTACGGCCGATGCGAATGACGTTCTATCTGACACTTCAATTGATGCCGTTGCGATCGCAACTCCACCCGATACCCATTATTCTCTAGCTCTTAATGCTTTGGACCAAGGTAAACACATTTTAGTGGAAAAACCACTGGCTACCACCACAAAGGATGCCGAGAGGATCATTGAACTCGCTGCTCGCAAACAGCGGACTTTGCTAGTGGGTCATCTGTTCCTGTATTCCCCGGCAGTTGTTGAGATCAACTCGCTCCTGCGGCGCGGGGATTTGGGAAGTGTCTATTGCATCTCAAGCGTTCGGTGCAATCTTGGTCCGCCCAACACGCAGATTGACGCCCTGTGGGATCTTGCGCCGCATGACATATCCATGATCCTGCATTTCATGGACGATTCCCCAGTCGATGTTAGAGCTTACGGTGCCAGCTTCACGAATAGCCGATTTGCAGAGACTGTTTTTGTGATCCTTCGGTTCACCGACGGCCGTATAGCTCACATCCATGTGAGTTGGCTGACGCCTGCCAAGACGCGCCTCATGCAGATGATCTGCAGCAAACGGGTTGTACTCTATGACGATATGCAACCTTTGCAAAAAGTTCAGGTCTACGAGCCGGGCGTGGATAACCGTGTTAGCGCGAGCGAGAAGGAATCGGGTACTTTGGGCTTTGCTCCCGGCGGCATCTGGCTGCCTGCACTAAAAAGCTACGAGCCTTTGCGGGCTGAATGCGAGGATTTCATCTCGAGCATTCAGTCTGGAAGGCCGCCGTTCAGTGATGGAGTGCGTGCTCTCGAAGTGGTCCGCGTATTGGAGGCAGCTTCCCATCGTCTACGGGAAGGTGGACAGAGCGTATATGCGGGTGGTGAATTCGATGCTCGTCAAGCGGAGCTTACGAAGTGAATGGCAACCAAGTCTTTGTCCATCCTCAGGCGATCGTCGAGACCGATGCGATCGGCACCGGCACTCGCGTCTGGGCTTTCAGCCACGTGATGAAGGGTTCTCGTTTGGGCCGGGACTGCAATGTGGGCGAACAATGTTACATCGAGCCGGGAGTCGTCATCGGGGACGAGGTGGTGATCAAGAATGGAGTCGCTCTGTGGAAAGGGGTCACGATTGAGGATAGAGCTTTCCTTGGACCCAACTGCGTGTTCACTAATGACTTGAAGCCGCGAAGCAAGATCTTCAAACCAGCAGTTACTACCCTGGTGCGCGAAGGCGCTAGCATCGGCGCCAATGCGACTATCCTTTGTGGCGTTGAGATTGGCTTTTATGCAATGGTGGGAGCGGGCGCTATGGTCACTCGCAACGTGCCTGACTTTGCCCTGGTAGTCGGGAATCCGGCGCGCGTCCAATGTTATGTTTGCCAATGCGGGAACAAGCTCAAGTTCAATTCCCAAGAAGAAGCCTTGTGCGATTGTGGCTCTCGCTACTCTAAGGGAAGAGATGCAGTGTGTGCTGTAGACATCAGCAGGCAGCAGCAGGGCTGTCATTCGTGAGCGCGCTGGTTTTGAGAAACTGGGAAGTCACTGTGCTGGACAGCCTTGAAACCAGAGTTCACGGGTCGACGCCCAAACCGGTTCTACCGCGAGGTGTCAGGTTTCTGCACGCAGACGTTAGAGACAAGAGTGCATGGGAGAGGGCTCTGGAAGGCGTGCAGATAGTGTTTCACCAAGCGGCCTACCAAGATTACATGAATGACTACAGCACGTTTTTTCACTCGAATGTTGTGGGCACAGCCCTGCTGTTCGAGGTCATTCGCCAACACCACCTCCCGATTCGAAAAGTTATCGTTGCTTCCTCCCAGGCGGTTTACGGAGAAGGCCAATATCAATGTACGACGCATGGGTTGGTATTGCCGTCCGCTCGTTCCACTGAACGAATGCAACGGGGAGAATGGGAAGTTCGTTGCCCGCAGTGCGCGGAGTTTGTCCAGCCGCTGCTCTTGCGCGAAGAATACTCCAATCCCTTTAATCAGTATGCCCTATCGAAATTTTCACAGGAGTTGGCCGCGCTTCGACTCGGCCGTGCCATAGGAGTTCCCACCGTTGCGCTGCGCTATTCCATCACCCAAGGACCCCGGCAGTCTCTGTTGAACCAATATTCCGGAATATTGCGCATTTTCCTCCGGCGCATCAAAGCCCGTCAACCCATCATCATTTACGAGGACGGGCTACAGACCCGAGATTTTGTTCACATTAAGGATGTTGTCGAAGCAAACTTAAAAGTACTGGAAACGGAGAATGCCAACTACGAAGCTTACAACGTCGGTAGTGGACAACGTACTACTGTTCTGGACTACGCTGACCTGCTTGCCCGAAAACTAAAGACCGAACTCAACGTCCGAATGGCGGGGGAGTTTCGAGTTGGAGATAATCGGCACAGCGTCTCCAGCATCGATAAGATTCGAACCTTAGGCTGGGGCCCCCGACGCAGTCTCGACTGCATCATCGATGATTTTCTGACTTGGATCAACGACCTCGGCGAACTGCCATCGGATATTCCTGATGCCGAAGCACACATGCGCGCTGGTGGAATAGTACAAACCACTAATGCCACTAATCCAGCATAGAACATTTTGCTAAACATATAGAGGGATACGATGCCAAAGAACGGCGAATCCCGGAGAAAGACTTGCGTGGTTGTAAAACCTGAAATTATTTCTGCCGACGATTACTTTGGGTGCCTCGCAGCGGCACTTAACAACTTGCGGCATGCGCACGTTGATGAAATATCGGACATGCTGCTCCGTGCTTATGAACAGGAGCGGAGAATATTTCTTTTCGGCAATGGAGGAAGCGCGTCTTTAGCCTCCCACTTTGCCTGCGACCTCGCAAAAGGAACAGCTCTGCCAGGCAATCATCGCAAACGTTTTCGCGCGATTGCTCTTACCGACAGCGTTCCAATGATGACTGCATGGGCCAATGATTCGAGCTACGAAGATATTTTTGCGGAGCAACTGTACAACTTCATTGAACCAGGCGATGTGGCCTTTGCGATTAGTGCCAGCGGAAATTCTCCGAATGTCCTTAAGGCTCTCGAAGTCGCTCGGGGGAAGCATGCCTTTCGAATTGGCTTGACAGGGTTCCAAGGTGGCAAGCTCACGAGTTTTTGTGATGTCTGCCTTGTGGTCCCATCCGACAACATGCAAGTGATTGAGGATTTGCATTTGAGCGTAGCACATGCATTATTCACAAGTATTCGGCACAAGATCGAGAACGGGCTGGTGAATACGAATGGCAAGTCCGCAGCGCGTACTGATCCTTACTACTTGCCGAAACCCGAGTTGGCTTCACAAACTCTCTTACCCACCGTTGTCAAAAAAGCTCACAGTCGTTAATTGGGGAATTGATGCTCGTTCTCACTGCGTTGAAGATGGAATCGGAGTCTACTCCGGGAAGGAATAGCAGCATAGGGTTGATTGCGTCGGGGCTATGCCATAATGTCCGCTTGCTTCCCGAACGCGATTCGAACTCTTTCGTCTGATCTGCCTATATGGAAGCCCGTAAATTACGCCACTGGATTCTCATCGCTGACCTAATCTGGGCGGCTCTCGCATTGATCATTGCTTATGCGATGCGTTATGGAGTGGCCGGATATACCCAGGCGTTCTGGAAACCATTTTCCATGTTCGGTCTGGAGTTTGTGGGCGCGTTGGTACTCTGGGTTGGTCTCCACGAGTGGATGGGACTGGATGGTTTTCGCGGCGGTTGGTACCTTCCAGCTGTATTCTCGCGAATATTTTTGGGAGTTTTGACCTTAATGGCCATTCTTTTGGCGGGAGCTTATCTGGCTCGTGCTCTGGTCTCGCGCCTTGTCTTGTCATATTTTGGAGTTTTGGTTTTCGTTGGTTTTGTCAGCATACGCTGGGTCACGCAACTAGTTTTCGAGTCAAAATTCGCAACTGGGGCTCGCAGACGTGTGGTGATTGTTGGCTCAGGACGCACCGCCCGCGAACTTGCCGCAAAAATCGAACGGCACCCGGAAAGCCTATGCAGAGTCGTGGGTTGTCTCAGCCCATCCGATACCTATACTGGAGATCCCCTGCCAAGTGAGGTACCCACTATTCCCGTACAGACACTGGGCATAGTCGATCTTCTCAAGAGCTACGCAGTTGACGAATTGATACTTGTGGGGGCGAGCTGTGCCCATAGCGAAATGTTGAACTTGGCGGCACGCTGCCGCAACGAAAGTATTCAGGTAAGTCTTGTGCCAGAACTCTATGAACTTTATCTCTCGAAACCGAACTTGCTCGACCTCGACGGTCTCCCTGTGCTCCAGTTGCCAGAACCCACACCGCTCCTGAGGGGAAGGCTGAAGCGCGTAATGGATCTGCTGTTAGGCTCTATTCTGGTGGTGCCCGCAACTCCCATCGTTATACTCTCCGCGGCTTTTGTTCGGCTAGAGAATGGCAAGGCTTTCCGCTGGGAAGTACGTTGCGGCCAGCACGGCCAGCGCTTTCGAATGTTGCGTTTGAATGTGGAGCGGAACGCACCGAATTTGACACTACTGCAACGCCTCCTTCAGCGACTCAGCATTACAGAGCTGCCCCAGCTATTGAACGTATTGAAAGGGGAGATGAGCCTGGTGGGTCCACGTCCCGAGTCCCGGGATCGCGTAGACCACTATACGGAATGGGAGCGGCAACGGCTAACCGTCAAGCCGGGAATAACAGGTCTGGCTCAGGTTCACGGATTACGGGAGCAACACTCGTCGGAAGAGAAATGCCGTTTCGATCTTCAATATCTATTGGACAGTTCGGCATTCCTGGATCTTTTATTGCTCTTGCAGACAATATGGACACTAGTTCGCCGTTCGTTTCGTGGAAGTTCTATTTCTACTGCTCCCGCCGCTACCGGATCGAGGAAAGACACGCCAACATTAGAGGAGATTGTGCAGAGTGCTCATCGGACGTAGTCCAGTACGGATTAGTTTTGCCGGAGGCGGAACAGATTTGCCGGCTTATTACGAGCAGTTCGGGGGTGCTGTACTCAGTGTAGCGATCAACAAGTATTTCTACACTATTCTGGGGAAGCGCACTGACGGCCGTATCCAGATCATTTCCTCTGACTTACGTATTTCTGAGTCGTGGCGTGATATTGCCGCTATGGACACAGAAGTGAGTGGTTTAGAGATTCCGGTGGCTATCCTCAAGGATCTGGGATGTGATATTTCCGTTGATCTTTTTCTCGCTTCGGAGATCCCGCCAGGAACCGGGCTTGGCTCCTCGGCGAGCGTATGCGTCAATCTCTTGAAGACCCTGACTACCTACCTGCAGCAGCCGCTAGCAAAGTACGATTTGGCTGAGCGGGCGTTCGATATCGCGCGCCACATTCTCAAAAGGCACGTGGGGAAGCAAGATGAGTATGCGGCTGCATTTGGAGGGCTGAACTTTATCACTTTCCAGCGGGACGGTAGCACACAAGTAGAGGCATTGGATCTGCCGAGTCAGCTGCTGCATGACTTTCAGCAAAATCTTATGCTCTTCTTCACCGGTTCCGCTCATCACTCATGGACAATTCTCGAGGAACAGGAGGAGTCCACTCGAACCCACAAAGGTCGGGCGATTGAGGCGCTTCACGAAGTTCGCTCAATTGCGGAACAGATGCGGACGTCGCTCGAGAAAGGCGACCTGATTGGATTTGGAACATTGCTCGATGAAGCATGGCGAGCCAAGAAGCGGATTTCAAATAAGATTTCGAACACCCGAATCGACCAGCTTTACGACGTGGCTCGTCAAAATGGGGCTCTCGGCGGCAAGATAACCGGGGCTGGCGGCGGTGGTTTTCTGCTAATTTATTGTCAACCATCGTGTCAGGAAGCTGTACACCACGCCATGACTGCCCAGGGAATTCAAGAAATGGCTTTCACCTTCGACTTTCAGGGCGCACAGGTCATTGTCAACGACCCCTTTATTGATCGCGACGAACGGGGTGGATCACGCTGGGTTTTCGTTCCCAGCTCTACCGTCGCTTAGCTTTTGCATGCCGAGGTTGTCACGCGCTCGTGATTAAGCGGCCCGACTAATGAAAGCGTTTCTCCTAGCGGCCGGCCATGGCACCAGGCTGCGCCCGCTCACCGATAACATACCCAAATGCCTGGTGCCGATTCGGGGTGTCTCCATGCTCGACATCTGGCTTGAGCTGTGCCGCCGGGCCGGTATCAGTGACCTGTTTGTGAACCTGCATGCGCACGCGGACATCGTTCGCGCGGCGCTCAAAGACAGTCATTCTGGTGTAAAAGTATTGCTCTCCGAAGAGAAGGTGCTGTTGGGCTCTGCCGGCACATTGCTCTCCAATCGACAGTGGGTAGCCTCGGAACCGGAATTTTGGGTACTGTATGCAGACGTGCTTACGACGGCCGACCTATCGCACATGATGGCGTTCCACCGAACTGGGTTTTTTCAGGTCTGTTGATTGCTACGCCTGCGTTGCTCGATGCCATTCCACCGGAACCCCCGGTCGATCTGGGTTTCAACGTATTGCCCGGGCTTGCAGGTTACATGCTGGCTTATCCCATTTCAGATTATGTTCTGGACATAGGCACTATGGAAAACTACCAGGCTGCCCAAACAACCTGGCCGGGGCTCTCAAGCTAAATATGTCGGGGGACTATTGTGACCGCTAAGAGTGTTCGGCGAAACGGTAAGGTGCAGAGCGTCATCTTCGATATGGATGGTGTGATCATCGACAGTCACCCGGCTCACCGAAAAGCATGGAAGGACTTCCTACAAACCTTTGGCAAAGAGGTTTCCGAATCTGAATTGAGTTTCATCCTCGACGGTAGAAAACGCCGCGACATCCTTCGTCATTTTTTGGGAGACGTATCGGAGCAGGAACTGGTGGAGTACGGGAAAAAAAAGGATGGCTTCTTTCAGCAAGTGTCGCTCGAAGTAAACCCCGTGCCCGGGGTCATCGATTTTATCGACGACTTAAGGCATCGAGGGATCACCCTTGCAATCGCCACCTCGGCCAGCGAAACTCGCACTCTTTCTACGTTGAAGCGATTAGGTCTGACTGATCATTTCGCCGTGGTAGTCACGGGCGATGATGTTACCAACAGCAAACCTGATCCAGCCATTTATAACTTGGTCTGTGACTGTCTTAATTCCGAAGCGAGGAATTCGTTTGTCTTTGAGGATGCCGTATCGGGTATTCGAGCAGCTAAAGACGCTGGACTCACGTGTATTGGAGTGGGTGAACCCGCGAAAGGCGAGAAGTTGCGGGCCGCGGGAGCTGACCACGTGATACAGAACTTTGTGGGCTTTTCATTCGACGATTTGAAATCTCTATCGATCTCCGGGCAAGCATTTCTTGTTTAGCTCTCCTATGCTTGGGTCACAGGTTCCCAGTTCCTGCTCAGCGCACAGAGGTAATCCCAGCCATTTGAAAGTACCGACGCGCCATGCGCATTCTTCTACGGTGCGTCGGTCGATCTCATAGGACACCCTGCTCGATCAAGGCAATGTGAGTGTTAGTACCTGCGTTCTGTCTCATGCTGGCTGTCGTAATTGATTCCGGCCTGAACCTCCCTTTCAGCCTGCTCGGTCAATTGAATCGCCTTAACGCGATGGCCTCCCTTGTCGTGTTCGGCTTTTTGTAGCTCCGCTTGCGCTTGTTTCAAATGCTGAATGGCAGCTTCCATGTGTGCTTGGTCCTCTCTCTCATGGCTAGCTGCATCTCCTTTTGGAGAAGCACATTTTTCGACGACAGGTATTACTTGGTTGCGGATCGCCGGCTGCCCAGTGCTGGGAGTCCGGAAACTTCGTATCCCGCAACTCTCAGCTTCAGAGCTTGCGGTACGCGCGGATTCGACCTTAATGAAATAGGCAGTCCCCGGCCGCAGGTTGTTGAGTCTCACTTCATGTCTGGTGGTGCCAGTTGATGGTGCTTCCGCCGACTGCGTTATATTGTTTTTGTCCGTTCCGTACCAGACACGGCTATCCGAGGGAGCATTAGTGTTCCAGGTGATTACGGCCGAGTGATCGTCAGCATACGAGATCATCGGTGAACTGGTGAAGTAGACCGTCTGCGCTGCGATATTTGGCGCCAGTGCCAACGCGCACCCAAGCACAACAAGATGAGCTATCGGAATCGCTCTCATGAATATCCTCTCCGAACGGGAGTACCGTTTTGGCTTGGTACTGTGGGTCAAGTCAGTTGACTTCGTAATCAGGTGAAGTATGTATATGCGTTACATACAACATGTAGGGGCCAGACGCGATTGCTGGTGTCGCTAACAAAAGTAGGAAGGAAAAGAAAAGCTTAGAGATTCTAGTTGCGAAACAACGGCGATACATCTCTTGATGATGAGCGTCAGCACTTTACGACCGACCAATACCTCGCGTCCGGAGTTTCGGAAGCCGGCGAAATAAGCGAACGGGGTTTAATGAGTCAACCACTTCGGCAAGTCGCTCCCGTTGCACCGGACCTCCAATTCCCTTTCCTTGACCTGAAAGCGGAATTCGCGAGCATGCGTGAGGAGATATTCGAGGCGGTTGAGAGAGTTCTCGAGAGTCAGCAGTTCGTTCTTGGTCCCGAGGTGGAGGCGCTCGAGGCGGACGCGGCAGGTTTGGTTGGTTGCCGCCACGCCATTGGCTGCGCTTCTGGTTCGGATGCCCTCCTTCTCGCTTTGATGGCATTGGAAATCGGGCCGGGTGATGAAGTGATCACTCCTCCCTTCACCTTTGTGGCCACAGTAGGATCAATCGCTCGGCTTGGCGCCCGGCCAGTCCTGGTCGACATCAGTCCTGATGACTTTAATCTCGACCCAGGGCAAATTGAAAACGCGATAACGAGACGAACTCGCGCAATCATGCCAGTCCATCTGTTCGGGCTGCCGGCGAAGATGGATGCAATCTTTGAGATCGCCCAAGCCCGGCGGTTGCCGGTTATTGAAGATGCCGCGCAGTCGATCGGATCCCACTGGCGGGGGAAGGCGACCGGAAGTTTGGGATCTCTCGGTTGTTTCAGCTTCTTTCCTTCGAAGAACCTGGGTGGCGCAGGCGACGGCGGCATGATCACCACTGATGATTCGCATCTTGCCGATCGCCTTCGCGTCCTTCGAAACCACGGCAGCCGGACGAAGTATGACTACGAACTTTTGGGATTCAATAGCCGCCTGGATGCCTTGCAGGCCGCCATTCTGCGGGCCAAACTGCGCCACCTTGAGGAATGGACACGCCTCCGCCAACGAAATGCCGAGCGCTATCGCGCATTGTTCCATGAATTCCACTTAGACGAAAGCGTAGTGTTGCCTTCCGCCGCCGCGGATCGCGAACACGTATACAACCAGTTTGTTATCCGCGCATCTCGCCGCGACGACCTCCGCATATTCTTACGAGAGCGTGGCATACCTACGGAAATTTATTACCCACACCCTTTGCACCTGCAACCCGCGTTTGCTTACCTGGGGCACCGAATCGGTGACTTCCCACATTCTGAGACGGCCTGCGCGCAGGTGTTGGCTCTTCCTATTTATCCGAATCTTACTGAAGACCAGCAGCGAACAGTCGTGACTGCGATCGCCGATTTCTTCAAGAAATAATCTTAGTGTCTCAACACTGACTGGACAAAAGATCCCGCAAGAGAAATACCTCGCAGCCCAGGTCGGGATTCAAGGATGCGTCGTTGCCGCTGTATGTTGGCAGTCGAACGCCTAAGCAATGGCAGCAAACACCAGAGGCACGCACTTCTCCAACATCTGAAGGCCTCACTTCCCTTCTCTATCACCGCATCCCATCTGCTCTAACCTCTGTTGGGCCTTACAACGCTGGAGGCTCCGATGTTGGCGCGGAGTTTGACTGGGGTCACGTCCTACGATGTTCAGTACACTTTAGTGGTCCTTGGTTGTGACATTCGTCACACACATCCACGTTCCGCCACCACGATGATATTCGCGAACCTCACATCCCGAAGACGCTCTGGTTTGATTACAAGGCGCCAGTTGGTGCGGGCTGGCGGTCGTTGGCGAGCCATAACCCTGTCGCCAAGCCGATACTCCATTGCAGAATTTGGGACATGGAATAAATATGCAACAAGAAGTACAACCGGAACGTTGTACGTCTCAGTTCGGCAACGAGGTCGATTGCCATGACGATGATCCTTTGCGCACTGCACGCCTATTTTGGGAGAAGAGAAGATTGCTTTTGATCATCGTGCTCGGGGGCACGACGTTATTCCAATTGATCTCTCTGCTGGTCCCCAGTAGTTATGAGGCGAAAACCGAACTGATGCCTCCGGAACTGCCGTCCGACATAACTTTCAAGGTTCTCAGGAGACTCGGCACTAGCGGCACAGATCGGCCCGGCCTGCGGGCTGGCCAACCGCCGGAGTGCTGAAGCTTCTAACTCCGCAACTGTCAGCCTCGTTCGACTCGGCCTGGAAATAGTACGTCGTACCGGGTTGCAGATTGTTGATTTTAACCTCGTGTTTAGTGCCACCATAAGGTGCTTCGGCAAGCTGGTTCAGGTTGTTCGTATTCGTTCCGTACATCACGCGACTACTGGAGGGAGCGTTCGTGTTCCATACAATGGTGGCGGAATGCTGGTCGGCAGACTGGACGACGGGTGAACCGACGAAGTGAACATTTTGCCCCTCTTGAGCAAGCAGAGCAGCGGGGCTGACGCAAATCGCAAAGCCAATGAGGAAAAGCAGTAACGCAAAAGATATCGTTTTCATGACACGCACCTCCAGTAACGCGAACTGAAATCATACCCCATCCGATGGTAGAGATTTGGAAAAAAGCATGCCACGACACTCGGCGGATGCTCGCTGTTTTAGAACTACACAATCGCGAAGAAGACAAAGCTTTGTTAAACAGCCTTTCGTTATTGCCGGCGGGCAACATTGACGATGGACTCAGCAGAACACGGAGCTAAAGGTCAAAGGTCAATCCTGTTCTTTGCGGGTGAGTGCTACTGTGGCCACCGGACATTCGCGACCCATGGCAAGGCGCACGAACCGACGTCGCCATCGGGGTGATAGCGGGCAGCGACCTGCGCCGCTTCCACCAATTTGATTTGATGGCACTGTCGGCTCCCTCGGCTTGAGTGAACGACCAGGGCTCGGTGGAAGGGGACTTCAGCCTGCGAGTAAACGACCGCCGCGACCAGAACGGAATGCCCGGCGCAGGTGCTGAACGAAGCAAAGGACCCAGGTTTGATCGAAATATCGGATATTATAGAGTGCGTATGATTCCCACTGAATAAACAGCCACGCTCGGTAATGAGCCGAGCCTGATGTGACCAGCCTCTGCGGAGTTCTGATCAGTGCTTGCAATAACATCTTCCAAAAAGCTGGACCAAACAGCAGCACTTCTTTCTTCGTATCCTCGGAAGCGGAAGCCGCTGACGGCGGCGCATGAAGCCATCTACGTGCAGGAGTATCGCTCGAACCGTATGGGCAAGCGCGGCCTGTCCCGTGTCGTCAGCTCCCTGGAATCGTGGATGCACCGAGCCATTGCGTCTTCTTGCGTCTCCGGGAGCATTCTGGAACTTGGAGCTGGCACGCTGAACCATATCCCCTGTGAGCCAAGTGTTTCCAGCTACGAGATCGTTGAACCTTTCCATGCGCTCTGGGAGGACAGCCCATACCGCTCTCGCATTTCTGCCTTCTATGACGACGTCCTCGATATTCCACAGCAACGACGCTACGATCGCATTTTGTCTGTCGCTGTCCTGGAACACTTGACGGACCTGCCTCGCATTGTGGCCCGCAGCGGCATGCTACTAGCACCTGGAGGTTGTTTTTCAAGCCGGCATTCCGACTGAAGGAGGATTTCTCTGGGGGCTGGCTTGGCGCTTGACAACAGGAGTCGCCTACCGCCTTCGTACAGGACTCAGCTATGCTACAGTGATGCAACACGAACACGTGAATAAGGCTGCGGAGATCATTGAGGTGCTGAGGTACTTCTTTGAAGACGTACGGCTGCGACGCTTTCCTCTGCCATTTGCCCAGCTCAGTTTTTACACCGTGATCGAGTCACGCGGACCGCGCCTCGAGCGCTGTGCGTCCTTCGGTCAGGCGGCACAAGGCGTAAGCGCATGACTGCTACCGTGAAATGGACCTTGTTTGCCGGATATGTAGTCAGTAGTGTTTGGGCACTGCCCATTCTGAAGAACTTCCTGCCGCAGGTCGCACTTTCCGCTCGACGGGTTTCACTCCCTTCACTGAAGATCGTGCTCTGGTTGGGATTTGGAGCCTCGCTGTATTTGCTCAGCTTTGGTTTGTGGCTGCTGATTTTGCGTTCCCTGCCGCTGACTACAGCCTATCCTGCTGCTGTGGGCACCACGCTATGTGGCACGATTTTGGTGTCTGTATTCATCCTCGGCGAGAATCTTCGCCTGAGCCAGGGAGCAGGAATTGCGCTGATTCTCGTGGGATTTGTTCTTGTTTTTCGCGGCAATTGAAGGGTTGACGCGGCTGTGTGCGATACTCGAAACAGCTAGTCAATCGAAACAAATGAAATCTCTGCTCGAAACTGCGGCACACGTAAAGACGCGTGTTCGCCCCCTCTATGATCGGCTGCCTCAGCAGTTGCGGGCATTCGGCCTCTACTGGCAAACGCTTAGCCTGCTCAGAGAATCCCAGTATTGGGATGAAGGCCGCTTGGCAGAGTATGAAGTCACTCAGCTTCGGCGAATGCTCCAGCACTGCGCTGCAAATGTGCCATATTACCAAAAGCTATTTCGTCAGGTCGGATTCGACCCCAATAAACTACGACACGCCGATGACCTTGCCAACCTAACCACGCTCGATAAGGAGACGGTGAGGTCAGGCCCTCAAGATTTTCTCGCGCAAAATATCCCGGAATCCAAACGGAACTACTACACAACCGGCGGAACGATGGGACAGCCGCTTGGGCTGTATGGCTTGCGCGGTGCAGGTTGGCGTGAGCGCGCGTTTATAGAAACCCAGTGGGCCCGAGTTGGATTCAACCGGACCAGACTCCGCGCCATGCTCAAAGGAGCAGTCGTAAAGAGCAAGTCACACTGGAACATACCTTTCCTTCACACCTATCCCTCCGCAGCTTTGGACTTCGCCCGGATTCTGAAAGACGCCAATATCCCTCCGCCGCGTTTTGAGGTCCTCTTGCTCGGGTCGGAGAACCTCTACCCGGGACAAAGGGAATGGATCGAGTCTTTTTATGGATGCCGGGTCTTCTCATGGTATGGTCACAGTGAAAATACTGTGCTCGCCGGGGAATGCGAAGTCAGCCAGAACTACCACATTTTCCCTGAGTATGGATTCGTAGAGATACTCAAAGAGGATGGCCGTCCGGCTACGGACGAGGGAGAAGCAGGCGAACTGGTGGGCACAACGTTATACAACCCGGTGATGCCTTTGGTCCGCTATCGGACCGGTGATTGGGCTGTGCTAGGACCGAAAAGCTGCCCCTGTGGCCGCAAGTACCGATTGCTGAAAGAGACTCGCGGGCGATGGCTGCAGGAAATGATTATTGGAAAACTGAATAACAGAATCTCCATAACCGCCTTGAACATGCACAGCGCCGTATTCGATAACGTGCATCAGTTTCAGTTTTATCAGCGGGAAAAAGGCAGTGTCGAGCTACGCCTGGTCCGGAAGCCTTCTTATTCTGCCGATGACAGTAACGCAATCCTTACTGCGTTCAAAGAAAAAATGGGTGATACCGTAGACATTAAACTGAAGTTCGTCAATGAGCTTTCTCTCACCGAGCGAGGTAAGTTCCGCTTTATCATTCAGGATCTCCCACAGGCCAAGAACGAGTAAGAAATGAGCATGCTTTTCAATCTGGAAACCGCAATCGTTTCGGGTACAGACCGATATCCCGAAAAGGCACCTTTCGATCCACCCCGGCAGTTTCCGGAACTTCTTTTCAGATCCAGGCCCGTTGACCCCACGAACGGCGTTTATCCGATGATTAGAGAGAGCCTACGGCTGCTGGGAATGGATATCACACATTTCGACAGCCGCGAGTGGAACCCGATGGGAGAACTGATCTCTCCCGGCGATCGGGTGCTGATTAAACCAAATTTCGTTCTTCATTGGAACGCGGGTGGAGGGCCGCTGGAGGCAGTTGTTACCCATGCGTCCGTGTTACGTGGGCTCGCAGATTATGTTCTAATCGCCTTGAAAGGGCAGGGAAGTCTAATTATTGGCGACGCTCCTCAGATGAATTGCGACTTGCCCACCCTATTTTCGAGAAATGGCCTGGCCGGCCTAGTCAGTTTTCTCTCCGAAGCCTGTACAGCTCAAGGGGTCAAGTTTGCTGTCGTCGATTTTCGGGAAGAACAAACTTATTACAAGGCTGGGATCGTGTGGAAACGCAAGCGCTTGAAGCGCGGGGTCGACAAGACGGTCGCGGTTAGGTTAGGTCCCGAAAGTTATATGGATCCAGTAGACAACTCATTGCTATATGGAGCCGACTATGATCGCCGCGAGACAGCGCGAGCTCACCAGAGCCACCAGCACGAGTACAGGATCGCCGCTGAAGTCCTCACCAGCGATGTGATCATTTCAGTACCTAAGTTGAAGGTTCACAGCAAAGTAGGCACCACTCTCAACATTAAGAACATGGTCGGAATTAATACCGACAAAAACCACTTGGCGCATTACCGCATTGGACCTAGCACAAAAGGTGGTGATGAGTTCTCAAATCCGAGATGGTACGACAAGTTGGACCGCAAACTCTCTGACCTGCTGGTCGGGCGCTTCTGGAGGTGGGGCAAATATCCTTTTCTGGGGTGGAGGGTTTTTCACAAGGTCATGAGATTAGTGCAACCGCCCGCCAAAGATGCATTTGCGTACGGTAACTGGCACGGGAACGACACCGCGTGGCGAATGGCACTTGACTTGAATCGAATTCTGCTTACTGCTGATGATTCTGGGAGACTGCACGAGTCGCCGGTTCGACGCTATTTTTCGCTGATCGACGGGGTAGTCGGAGGTCAGGGGGACGGTCCCCTACATCCGGATGCATTTCCTTCTCACGTCGTGGTTGTCGGATTCAATCCTCTCGCAGTGGATTGGGTGGCGACCACGCTGATGGGCTTCGACCCCTCACGCATTCCGATGTATTCCAACGCGGTGCCACAGATGCGGGAATGGGTTCCTGAGTTTGACGTGCGCCGGCTCCACGTCCACTCGAATGCCGCCGAGTATGAACAGGCCCTTATTAGCCCGAATCCCGTGTTCCGTTTCGCTAGTGCGCCCGGGTGGCGAGGCAAGGTGGAGCGTTATGAACTTGAGACTGTTAGGGAAGATCAAGGCGAGCAAGCAGACCCCATTTTGCAGTAGGCGGGCGGTCTTTGGCGTTGGTTAGAAACGAGACGGGAAGGTGCTACAGAAGGGGCCAGCGGACCGGCAAATATCAATCAGACGGCCGCAAACTTGAATTAACCCGCGGAAATTCGCAGGAGTGTTTGGCGACATGGATTAAGGCTGGGTTTACTGAGGCTTGGCGACGAATGGTGAGCCTTAATACTCCCTTTCGATGAGACCTAGAAACCCATTTTTCCGGCCAGGAATAATTATGCGACCGAGGGTTGCAGGCGTTTGGTTGGGAATTTCAAATCATGCAGAGAGAAAGCCATGAAATTTTCTATCACGTGGTCAGCTCCCGCGGCGCGCAACTTCTCCCCTTCGCCGGGTCCGCCCACTCCGATACAGGTCAGTCCAGCCTCTTTAGCCGCTCGAATACCCGATACTGCATCTTCAATGGCAACCGAATTCCTCGCTTCGCACCTAAGCCGGTTACAAACCAAGCTGTAGATAGTTGGGTCCGGTTTGCTGTCGGTCACGTCATCCCCCGTAACCACCACGGCGAAATGATCAGTCAGACCTAATCGCTTCAACGTAGAAAGAGTGCGAGTTTCGCTGGCCGAGGTGGCGATTGCAAGGGTGATCCCTCGATGCCTTAAGTCGT
>QIAP01000067.1 GCA_003225075.1 Acidobacteriota bacterium
CAACTGATGGTGCACTGCAAACATCATTTACCACAGCAGGGGCGACAACGGCCGGTCTCAATTTCGCGGGTGTGGGTAATGGAGACTATGGATTTACTCGCAATGCTGCGCCCCCCGATACCAATGGCGCAGTCGGTGCCACCCAGTACGTGCAGTGGGTGAACGAGTCTGTTGCAGTTTTCAGCAAGAGCACCGGCGCCCTCATCCAAGGTCCGGTGGCTGGCAACCAGTTGTTTCAGGCGTTGGGGGCCACTCATCCATGCGCGGTGAACAATGACGGAGACCCGATCGCGCAATATGATAAGCAGGCCGGCCGCTGGGTGCTCACCCAGTTTTCGGTCACCGGAGGTCCCCCGTTTCTATCAGTGCGTTGCAGTGTCAACCACTTCCGACGCCAGGGGAACTTTTAATGTTTACGCGTTCCAGCAACCTAACTTCAATGATTACCCAAAAATCGGAGTCTGGCGGGACGCCTACTATGCAACATTCAATATGTTCTCCGGTAACACCTTCGTCGGCGCCAGAACATGCGCATTCAATCGCAGCGCCATGTTGGCTGGTGCAGCCGCCACCCAAGTCTGTTTCCAGCTAGCTGCAAGTTTCGCTTCACTCTTGCCGGCTGACCTGGATGGAGCCAGCGGCGCGGTGGGCACCACTTCTCCTCCGGCAGCGGGAACACCAAACTTCCTCGTGAACTTTGGAACCAATTCACTGAACCTTTGGAATTTTCACGTGGACTTCGCTACACCGGCGAACAGCACACTCACAGGTCCCACGAATATTCCGGTGGCCACTTTCAGTGCTGCCTGCAATGGCGGCGCCTGCGTTCAGCAGCTCAACACGAAGGAGAAACTCGACTCCCTGGGCGACCGCCTGATGTATCGCCTGACTTACCGGAACTTTGCTGGGAATCATGAATCCCTGGTAGTGAACCATTCCGTCACGGTGGGCACGACCAAGCGAAATCCTTTTACTGGAGTGCGCTGGTACGAACTGAGACGGACTCCCTCTGGGTCTGGTAGTTTTTCTGTCTTTCAGCAGGGCACATATTCCCCAGACAGTACATTCCGCTGGATGGGCAGCATCGCTATGGACAAGACGGGAGACATCGCCGTGGGATACAGTGCTTCCAGTTCGAGCGTGTTTCCCAGCATTCGGTATACCGGCAGGGTGCCCGCCGATGCCGCTGGAACGCTGCAAGCAGAAACCAGCCTGCTGGCGGGCAGCGGATCACAGCTGTCCAACCTGAATCGCTGGGGTGACTACAGCGCCATCAGTGTTGATCCTGGCGATGATTGCACTTTCTTTTACACGACCGAGTACTTGAAGAGCAGCGGGACTTTCAACTGGAGTACGCGAATCGGGAGTTTCAAGTTTCCCGGTTGCCAGTGAGAATAGAAAGGATTAACAAGCAGTGCGGAACATCGCACTGCTCTTTTCTTGACTAGCGGCGAGCTCTGAATCTCAGCGAAAGACCGGGACTGGTGGCTAGCAACGAAGGACCGGCCAGTTTGCGATCGCTGCGGCTTTTTCTGAGGCCGCGGACTTGCTACAACCTAAGTTCAGCTACTAGCCTCCAAGTCACGGGATACATTTCCCTGTCAATTCATGTCACCCATCAGAATCCGAGCGGCAAGAAGAATTTCGCGAAAAATGCTGGCAGGCGCCGTTGTCTGGATCGCAACTATTGTTGCCATAGCACTGGTATTCCTGACCTTTCACTGGCCGTTCAGTCAGGCGGAGGTCACCCAAGATCTCGAGGATGCCAGTTCCAGCGCGGTCGAGATCAAACATTTTCGCAGCCAGTACTTTCCCCATCCCGGCTGTGTGGCGGAATCAGTGACTTTCCGCCTGGGATCTGATAAGGGCACGCCACCGCTGATCACAATTGAAAAACTTACGGTTCAGGGCAGTTTTCTGGGCTTGTTCACCAAACATGTTACAAGGATTCGCGCTGAGGGTATGCACGTTAACATCCCGCCACCGGGTACGGGTGAAAAGTTCCATGCAAAGCGCTCTGAAATAACCGTCGACGAACTGGTTGCTGATGAATCAATTCTGGATTTCGCCGCACGCGAGGCGGGCAAGCAGCCTACGCGATTTGCGATCTATAAGTGCACCTTCCGCAATGTCGGCGCCACGGGGCCAATGTCGTATCAGGTAGCCTTGACCAACCCCAAGCCACCGGGGGAGATCAGCGCCACCGGACAATTCGGTCCGTGGAGAGAAAACAATGCCGGCCAAACTCCGGTTTCGGGGAATTACTTGTTTCAAAATGCAGACTTGGGTGTATTCCGGGGAATTTCCGGAATGCTTTCCTCCAAAGGAAAATTCCAGGGAGTGCTCGACCACATTGAAATACAAGGCGCTACCAACGTGCCCGAGTTTAAGGTGACATCGAGCAGCCACAAGGTGCAACTGGAGACCCAGTTCCATGCCTTCGTGAATGCCACCAATGGAGATACGTTCCTGCAGCCCGCGTATGCGCATTTCTGGAGAACGACGGTCGTTTCCGCCGGCAGTATCGCAGGAATTTCCGGGCAAAAGGGTAAGACAACTGCTCTCGACCTGGCAGCAAAGGACGGGAGAATTCAGGACGTATTGCGTCTCTTTGTGAAGACAGAACGGGCACCGATGACGGGAGTGACCAGTTTTAAGCTAAAAGCCCTGATTCCACCAGAAAAGCGTCCGTTCCTGAGAAAAGTAGAGTTGCAGGGTGACTTTGGAATCGACGCCGGAAACTTCACGCGCACGGACACCCAGGAGAATGTGAACCGGTTCAGTCAGGGCGCCCGCGGCGAAGACGACGATACCGATCCCGAAAGCGTACTTTCTGACCTCAAAGGGCACGTCGTTCTGAAAGACGGCACCGCTACGTTTTCCAATCTTTCCTTCAGCGTGCCTGGCGCCTTCGCGCAATTCCATGGCACATACAGCATAATCACTGAAAAGATCGATCTGCACGGCATTCTGAGGACGGATGCAAAACTCTCCAAGACAGCGCATGGAGTCAAAGCTTTGTTGCTAAAGGTCCTGGATCCATTCTTTAAAAAGAAACCCGCTGGCTCGCTGGTGCCGGTGAAGATTACCGGAACCTACCAAAATCCTTCATTCGGGCTGGACTTAGCCGGGAAGAACCGTCCCAGGGCAAGCGGAAAATAGCTACCAAACGGCTCCCTGCTCAGATGGTCATGCTATAATGACCATGGATATAAGGAGTCTCCCTTGAGAAAAATACCCGCCGGCGAGTTCAAGGCGCGTTGTCTTGCGGTCATGGAGGATGTGCGCAAAACCAGGGAACCAGTCCTGATCACGAAACGAGGCAAGCCCCTCGCTCAACTCGTCCCGGCTGAGAAGAAAGTGACCGGCTTTGTAGGACGTCTCGAGGGCGTGGTCAGGGTGGTCGGGGACGTCGAGTCTCCCATCGTACCTCCCGAAGCCTGGGAAGCGCAGCGATGATCGTGCTCGACACGCACGCGCTGGTGTGGGCGGTTGCAGACTCGAAACGACTGTCCCGTGCCGCTTCGAACGCAATCCGAAGAGCTCACCAAGAAGGTGGGCTGGCAGTTTCTGCGATTACACTGTGGGAACTAGCTTCACTCGTCGCCCGGGGACGGATTCAAGCCTACGGAACCGTGGATGCATCCGTGCGGTTGCTCGTCGAGGGAGTGACGGTGAAAGCGATTACTCCTGAGATTGCCGCCCTGGCGACGCAGTTTCCCGATGATTTTTCGCGCGATCCTGCTGACCGCCTAATTGGAGCTACGGCTCGAGCCGAAGGCCTCGCCTTGGTAACCCGTGACGAAAACATCCGCGGGAGCCCTCTATTGAAAACTATCTGGTAGTCATTTCCCTTCCTGTTCTGGCTTGGTGTTCAATGCGCCATTACCGGCCCGCCACCTTTGGGCCGGCGCATGAACAATATGAAGGGAAACATCAGAAGAAACATCCCTGCGAGAAAAAGAAATACTTCATTGTAGGAAAGCATGGCCGCCTGGCGCTGCAGCATGCCCCAAATCGCGGCCTGGGCCTGTTTCGTCGCCGTGGCCGCATCAGAACCATTCGCCATGAAAGCTCGGCGAAGGCCTTCCGTCATCTGCTGAGCGACCTGATTAGCAGGATTCACGTGGCTGCCCAGGATATTGATATGTGTCTGCTGTTTGCGATACTGCAAGGTTTCTACGACTGAAATTCCGATACTCGCCCCAATATTGCGCATCAGGTTAAAAATGCTGGTGGCGGCTCCGAGTTTCTCCTTGGGAATTGGATCATTGGTCACCGTCGTCAAGGGGACGAAGATTAACGCGAGCGCTGAACCTTGTAACATCAGGGGCCACCAGAAATCCCCAGCGCCAGCGGCCAGGCTCAGCCGGGAAAGACGAAACATGGCAATGGCCGACAAGATAACTCCTGCACCCAGCAATTTTCGTGAGTCAACTTTGCTGGTAAGGTATCCGATCACCGGCATGGCCATAAAGGAAGCCATGCCGCGCGGCAGATTGGTGACGCCGGCATGAGTAGCCGTGTAGCCAAGCAACACCTGCATCAGTAGCGGCAGCAAGACTGTGCTGCCATAGAGCACGAAGCCCACACCCGTCATGAGCGCAGTGCCAATGGCGTAGGTGCGGTAGCGGAAAACGCTGAGGTCGATGATGGGATGATCGGTTTTGAGCTCTCGAATAATGAGTCCGGTAAGACCAACCACGGCTAAAACCGCAAGCGTGATGATGAAGTGAGAGCCGAACCAATCTTCCTCCTGTCCTTTGTCGAGCATGATCTGCAAAGAGCCGATACCCAGCACCAGCAGCCCAATGCCCCAGTAATCGATCCCTGACGATTTCTTGCGCAGATAAGACGGATCAAAAACGAACAATTGAGTAAGAATGATGGCCAGGATACCAATCGGAATGTTGATGTAGAAAACCCAGCGCCAACTGTAATTGTCCGTTAACCAGCCACCAGCCACTGGGCCGAGCATGGGGGCAACCACAATGCCCAGCGCCCAGAATGCCATCGCCTGGCCGCGTTTTTCGGGAGGAAATGCCTCCAGCAGAATCGCCTGAGACAATGGCTGCAAACCGCCACCGCACGCTCCTTGAATGATACGGAAGATGATCAGAAACGGTAACGACGGGGCAAGACCACAGAAAAATGACGCTGTCGTGAAGCCAATGACTGAAGCCGTCAGCAGGCGCTTGCGTCCAAACGTACTCGCCAGCCAACCCGTCATCGGCAAGATGATGGCGTTGGCCACCAGATAGGAGGTCAACGTCCATGTCGCCTCATCCGTACTCGCCGATAAGTCGCCAGCGATATGCGGGAGAGAAACGTTAACCACCGTGGTATCCAGCACCTCCATGAAGGTGCTCGACATCACCGCTACGGCCACCAGCCAAGGATTGATGTCGCGCGATGGTGAGGGAGTGGAAGCCATTGCCATCGATCATTTCCGGAGGGTCCGGAAGGTTACAGACAACTTACCTTTGATGCTTACAAATCCCGGTTTGCTCCAGTAATATCGCTTCCCTCTTCGCAGTGTTTCGCGCTTTTGGCTGACTCGTGGTAAAAGCTCCTACTAACTTTGGAGGTTGTGTGGCAAGTTACATCGGCGCGATCGATCAGGGCACGACCAGCACACGCTTCATAGTGTTCGACGGCACCGGCAAGATTGTGGTTTGCGCCCAAAAGGAGCACCAGCAGATCTATCCTCAGGCGGGATGGGTGGAGCACGATCCGGAGGAGATTTGGCGTCGCACTCAGGAGGTTATTGCGGATGCGATGCAACAGTCGGGGTTGCGCACTACGGACCTTGCAGCGATCGGAATCACCAACCAGCGAGAAACCACCATCCTTTGGAACCGCAAGACCGGAAAGTCAGTGGCTAATGCCCTGGTCTGGCAAGACACGCGCGTCGCGGACTATGTTGCCGAGTTCTCCCACGAACGAGGCCAAGAGGGTTTTCGCGCCACCACGGGGTTGCCGCTAAGCACCTACTTCAGCGGCCTGAAAATTCGCTGGTTGCTCGAGCATGTGCCGGGTGTACGTGAGCAAGCCGAAGCGGGCGACGTGCTCTTCGGCAATGTGGACGGTTTCCTGGTATGGAATCTCACCGGCGGCCCCGATGGCGGCGTGCACGTCACCGATGTTAGCAACGCCAGCCGCACACAGCTAATGAACCTGCAAACTCTTTCCTGGGACAAGCAACTGCTACATCTATTCGGAGTGCCCGAAGCGATGCTGCCGCGTATCCGCTCCAGCAGTGAAATCTATGGGATGGTTAAGCAAGGCGCTGCAAGAGACGTGGCGATTGCGGGAATTCTCGGTGATCAACACGCGGCGCTGGTAGGTCAAACCTGTTTCCTCCCAGGCGAGGCCAAGAACACTTATGGGACTGGCTGCTTTCTTCTGATGAATACGGGCGAACAGATCGTCCCCTCAAAACATGGACTACTCACGACGCTGGCCTACAAATTCGACGACCGTCCCGTGAACTACGCACTCGAAGGCAGCGTTGCCATCACCGGCGCATTGGTGCAATGGATGCGAGATAGTCTTGGGCTCATTCCGACTAGTTCCGACATTGAACCGCTGGCCCGCACTGTGAATGACAACGGCGGAGTCTACTTTGTGCCGGCGTTCTCAGGTCTTTACGCGCCGCATTGGAACCAGAATGCCCGTGGTGTAATCATCGGTCTCACCCGCTACGCGACCAAAGGACATCTCGCCCGCGCGGTGCTCGAAGCGACGGCGCTTCAGACGCGGGAAGTGGTCGAAGCCATGGAGCACGATTCCGGTATCCATCTCGACGTCCTGCGGGTGGACGGAGGCATGGTAGAAAATGAACTGCTGATGCAGTTCCAGGCAGACATTCTAAATCGCCCGGTCGTCCGGCCGCGAATCAAGGAAACTACGGCACTTGGGGCAGCCTATGCGGCGGGCCTGGCAGTGGGTTTCTTCAAGGACACCGACCAGTTGCGTGCGCGCTGGGCCGTTGACCGCACTTGGAATCCCCATCTCGAACCCAAGAAGCGAGAGGAAATGTACAGGTTCTGGAAGAAGGCTGTAAGCCGTTCGCTCGACTGGGTCGAATGACGCGTGGACACGAAACAATCAACCAGTTGCGCAGCTGGACTTCAGCTTATGCGCCTGATCTACCCTGCCAAAGCACGGACAAATTGTCCCTCTTAGAGTTACGTTCGTAATGGCTGCATACCTACGGATTGGACTGGCCCGCCCACCTTCAAAGTAAAATTTAAGAGAAATCTTTCAGTCCAAGCCGCCTGAAATGCGGCGCTACAAGGCCACTTTGCCTCTAAAATTGCCGATGCCCGCGCGCATTCCTGTTCTGTATGTAATCCTCAGTGTGCTCGTGCTCATCAGCGTTGTGCCCATGTATTTTTATTCGGCGCAAGTGGAAGCAATCAATCGTGATCGTCTGAAAACCAATGAGATGTTGTTGCAGAATACGGTGACGCGTTCCCTCGCAGACGACATTTCCCAACATCAGCAGACGTTACGAATGATGCTTTCCAACTTATCCTCCGCCATCCAGGTAGCCAGCGGTGGGGACTTTGGTTCAAAGAACGTGGAGGCGCCGGAACTCCGCGCGCTGCTGGAAAATTTTGTTTCTTCGTCACCGGACATCGCTTACGCCACACTGCTCAATTCCGACGCCAAAGGAATCTCCGCCGGCCGCATCGCTCCGGACGCTTTCTTGCAGCGCGAACTGGAGCGCGCCTATGCTGCCTCGCGCGACGGCCGAGTGTATAACGGCCAGGCCCTGGTCGTAGGCAGCGGAAAGTCCGCGCGCACCGTCATGCTGGTCAGCGCTCCGGTCATGTACGGCGGAAGATTCCTCGGCATGATTGGTTCAGTGGTTGACCTGCAATTCCTCATTAGCCGCCTCCAGGAGGTCAGCAGCGGTGGTCTGACCCCTTATGTCGTAGACAGCCAGGGACGGCTTGTGGCCGCTGCCACGCCCGATTACGCGACTGGGCAGGACATGAAAAACCTGGAGATCGTCCACAATTTTGTCGACCAGGGCAATAAGGCGCAGCTCGCGGCCACCAAGGAATTCGATATTGGCGATGGCCGGACTCGCACCGCCATGCTCGGTACTTACAGTCCGGTGACGGCGCTGGACTGGGCGGTCGTCGTGCAAAAGCCGCGCCACGAAGCCTATCGCGGGGTTTACGAAATGCAGCGCACTGGCCGGTTGCTGGCGTTTCTCGCCGTACTGGTCAGCATGGGGCTTAGCATCTTCGCCGCGCGACGCATCACTAATCCCCTTGAGGTCCTCACCGAGTCTAGCCGTGCGATCGCGCGCGGAGATTTCTCGCAACGAGTCCACCTGAAAAGCCGCACCGAGATCGGCGAACTGGCGGAAACTTTCAACGTCATGTCCGAGGAACTCGAACAGTTCGTACAAGACCTGAAGCGCGCCGCCGAGGAGAACCTGGCGCTGTTTATGGGCTCCATTCAGATGCTGGCTGGCGCCGTCGACGAAAAGGATCCCTACACTCGCGGCCACTCCGACCGTGTCACCCGCTATTCCCTGATGATTGCGCGTGAAATGGCGCTCGACGAGGACTTCCTGGAAACCCTGCGCATATCAGCGCAGTTGCACGACGTAGGCAAAATCGGCATTGAAGATCGCGTTTTGAAAAAACCGGGCGCCCTGACTCCCGAAGAATTCGAGATCATGAAAACCCACACCACCAAGGGTGCAAACATTTTGCGGCCGGTGAAACAGTTGAAAGACATGCTCCCCGGCATCGAATTGCACCATGAATCACTCGATGGGCGGGGCTACCCCTACGGTCTGAAGGGCGACCAGATTCCGTTGCTGCCGCGCGTCATTGCGGTAGCGGATACTTTCGACGCTCTGACCACCAATCGTCCTTATCAACAAGCCCACGATCCCATCGAGGCGTTACGAATCATTCACAATCTTGCGGGAAAACGCTTGGATCCAGCTGCTGTGGCCGCGCTCACTGCGGTGTTCGAGCGTGGTGAGATCCGCATTCAACGGGTGGCTGCGGCGGTTGCTGCTCCCGTTACTCCTGCGCCCGCCCCGACTGCGGAACCAACGGCGTCCAATGCCAAGGATAAAGGTATGGTTGCCGCCGTCGAAACCCACCGGTTCTGAGGAATCATCAGAAATTCTCGCTCCCGCTTTGATCTCAGTCGACCGTTATAATTGATCTTTGGGCATTCCCGATTGAATCTCTTATGATCCAGACCCTTTTTGGCAGCCTCGAAGAGCAACCCAGCTTTCTGGAGCGCATGAAAGAGGCAGTCACCCGCACCCGCGAAAATCTCGCCGAACGCATTGAAGATGTGGTTTCCATCGGCAAAGAAATTGACCGCCCTACGCTCAACGATTTGGAAGCCACGCTGATCAGTGCTGATCTCGGCACCACGACCACACATGAAGTGCTCGAAAAGTTGCGCGACAAAGCTGACCGCAAGCAGATCGGCAACGTTGACGAACTCAAGCGTCTGCTGAAGGAAGAATTGCTTGCCATTCTGACCGCCGCTAACACCCAACCCGTGTTGAAAGTAGAGGGCACACCTGAAGTAATTCTGGTAGTCGGAGTGAACGGCACGGGTAAAACCACTACCATCGGCAAGCTGGCGCAGGTTTTCCGCTCCAATGGCAAGACCGTTTTGCTCTGCGCGGCTGATACTTTCCGTGCCGCCGCGATTGATCAGCTAGAAATTTGGGGGGAGCGAACCGGCACCGAGGTCATTAAGACCAAACCGGGCGGCGATCCTTCTGCAGTGCTCTACGATGCTCTCCAATCCGCCAACTCGCGTCACACCGATTACGTGATCGTGGACACAGCCGGGCGTCTGCACACCAAAACGAATCTCATGGCAGAATTGGAAAAAATGCGCCGTACAGCGCAGCGCATCATCCCGGGAGCGCCGCATGAAACTCTATTGGTCATGGACGCGACCACCGGCCAGAACGGATTGCAGCAGGCGCGCTTGTTTACCCAGTCGGCGGGCGTCACCGGAATCGTGCTGAGTAAACTAGATGGCACTGCAAAAGGCGGCGTAGTCGTCGCTATTTCGCGCGAATTGGGCGTGCCGGTGCGATATGTGGGCGTAGGCGAAAAACCGGGAGACCTGCTGCCCTTCGACCCCAAAGAGTTCGTCGAGTCGCTGTTCGCCTGAGAATTTTTCCGTAGCGACAGACTGGAGGCATGAATTAAGATTCCCCCATCCTTCAATCAATACTTGAAGTTTTGGGGCAATGGCCTCGGAAAGATACTTCGATGCGCGAAGCCCGCAGACGTCGCCCTCTGCTCCAGATCCTTCGGGAATTCCTGCGCCGTCTGCTGGGCCGCAAGCCTCTACCACCCGGCGATCCTTACGCGGACCGGCTGGTGCCCGTCCGGCGCGGGCCCAAAGGGCGCAGTGGCGCGGCAGTCGCTGGGCCGGACGAAGACGCTGATTTCTACTTTCCGCCAAGAAAACAATAAAATCCCGGTAGCTGTTTTTTCCATCGAACGCGTTCTTCTCTGTGCCCCCTGTGGCTCTGTGGCTAACTTGACTGTGACTAACGTGACTCCGACCGACGAACTCTTCCTCCGCCGAGCGCTCGAACTCGCGCGTTCTGGAATAGCCCTGACGTCTCCCAACCCCAACGTCGGGGCGGTAATCGCGGATAAAGCGGGGCACTCCGTTGGTGCTGGCACATATACCTATGATGGCATCCAGCACGCTGAAGTCCTGGCCATAGAAGAAGCCGGCGAAAGAGCGGGAGGCGGAACCCTCTACATCAACCTCGAACCCTGCTCGCACCACGGACGCACCGGGCCTTGCGCCGAAGCAGTTATTGCAGCCGGCATCCGCCGTGTGGTCGCTTGCATGCCCGATCCCAATCCCATGGTCTCCGGGCGCGGTTTCCGCCGCCTCCAGGCGGCTGGTGTTGAGGTCGAGGTCGGCCTTTTTGAGGAAGAAGCCCGGAAACTAAACGAGAGTTTCGCGAAATACATCCGCCATAAGACTCCGCTCGTCACGCTGAAAGCCGCGATGACGCTCGACGGCAAGATCGCGCCCCCGCCGGTTGAGTCGCACAATCCCACGGCGCTCGGCGCCGGCGGAGTGAGTGGCGGGTGGATCACCAGCGAAACTGCGCGTGCGCACGTGCAGGAACTGCGCCATGAGCACGACGCGATCGTAGTTGGTGTAGGCACGATCATTGCAGACGACCCTTTGCTCACTGACCGCAGCGGCCACGCGCGGCGTCGTCCACTGCTGCGTGTGATTCTCGATTCACGGCTGCGCCTGCCGCATGGTTCTCGTGTCGTCAAGACTGCGAAAGATGATGTCCTGGTGCTCTGCTCTTTCGCTGAAGCGAAAAAGAAACAGGCACTCCAGTCTCTCGGTATTCGCGTGGAGCAAATTCCTGCGGTGTTGCCCGATGGACGTCCCGATATGCCAGGCGTCGCGCGCCGTTTGGGTGAACAGGAAATTACCAGCGCCCTCATCGAAGGCGGAGCCATGGTGAATTGGGCTGCCCTCGCCTCGGGGGTGGTTGATAAGGTCTTTCTTTACTACGCTCCCAAGATTCTTGCCGGCGATGGCTCGGTGCCCTTTGCCGCCGGAGCTGGATTTCGCACCATGAGTGACGCCGCCTATTTGAAGTCGTTCCAGCTTCATCGCTTCGGTGAGGATTTCGCGGTGGAAGGATACTTGCGCGATCCATATGGAAACTGAAGCATTTCAGCCCTCTACTGCTGACCGCTGAGTGCGGGAATGTCCGCGTGCCACCTGCCGCCCTACTGGATTATGATGTCAGGAAACTCCCATGTTCACTGGAATCATCGAGGAAGTCGGCAAAGTCAATCGTGTCGCCCGTGAGAACGGCCAGCGCCGGCTGACTGTTTCTGCTTCGCATCTGACAAAAGAACTAAAGAGAGGAGACTCTATTGCAGTGAGCGGCGTCTGTCTCACTGCAGTTGAGATCACGCCCAAGTCTTTCAGCGCTGATCTCGCGGAGGAAACCTGGAAGCGCACTTCCTTTTCGAGAATCAAACCGGGCGCTCTGTTGAACCTGGAACTCCCAATGCGCGCCGATGGCAGATTGGGTGGACACATAGTTCAGGGACACGTGGACGCTACAGGAAAATTCCTGGCTCTCGTTAAAATCCCTGACGGTGAAGACTACTGGCTGAGAATCGAAATCCCCTCAGAGTTATCCCGCTACGTGATATTAAAAGGTTCGCTTGCGATTGAAGGCATCAGTCTAACGATCGCGAAGATCGAAGCTAATCAAGTGACTGCGGCCATCATCCCGCACACCGCGACGATGACCAATCTGAAATCGCTGAAGCCTGGCGACCCCGTCAATCTCGAAGTAGACATGATCGCGAAATACGTGGAGAAGATGATGAGCCGCGAGTCACATAGCTCGATCACTTTGGAAAGATTGGTGCGCGAAGGGTTTTGATGAGCGGCGCCGCTCAAGCCCCCAATTTCAATTCATCCAGTTGCAGAAATTCCCGCACGATTGGCTCGTCGCATTTCTCCATTTCGCTATAAGGGCCGAAGAAAAGTACTTTCGCTTCGTGCAGAAACACAATGCGATCCGCCAGCTTCTTCGCCAGTCGCATGTCATGCGTCACAACTACACTCGTAAGGTGAAGCTGAATTTTGAGACGCTTGATCAAATCACCCAGCAATTGCGCCATAAGCGGATCAACCATGGTCGTGGGCTCATCGTAGAGAACGCACTCTGGCTGCGCCGCCAGCGACCGGGCGATGGCAACCGAGCGTTTCATACCGGTGGAAAGATCAGAGGGTAGAAGGTCGCGCATTTCTTTTACCGCGACCATCTCCAGCAATCCGTCCACAATCTGCAAAATCTGTTCTTCTGAGAGGTCGGCGCGCTCGCGCAACGGGAATGCCACGTTCTCACCCACGGTAAGTGAATCGAACAAAGCGCCGTTCTGGAAAACCATCGTCACTTTCTTGCGGATACGCTGCAGTTCCTTCTCGGGATAATCAGTGATGTCCTCGCATGCCACAATCACATGCCCCGAATCGGGTTTCAGAAAACCCATGATATGGTGCAGCGCAACGGACTTACCGACACCGCTTCGTCCCAGAATACAAACCGTTTCTCCCGGTAAGACGTCGAAGCTAACGTGGTCCAGTACACGGTTGTCTCCGAAAGCTTTGGAAACATCCTGGAAAGCAATGTATGGAGCTGGATTTCCGTTCGTACTCATAAGCCTGATGACTGGTTTTGCGTTTTCCAACAACATGATAAGCGATTCTTCCTTTTCGAAGAATACGGGTTAGTTTTGAGAGCGCGACGGCCGAAGTCTACTTGCTCTTCCTCGCTCTTTCCATCTCCTCCGGTGTGTTCAGATTGCCAAACATCTCCGGCTTGAACCCGAGACCAGTAAGCTCATTCTCTTCCAGCACCTTCGCGCCGGTGAAAAGCAAATCAATTTTGTTCCTGCCCTGGTGCAAAGCATTTTCAGCGTCAATGGCAAACTCCCTGCGATACATCGCGCACAACGGTTGCCAACCTCCTGCTATTCGGGGGACAGTCGCCAGTGCCGTCGTCGCGCGTCCCTGCAAGATCAGATATTGCAGAAAGTCCACTTGTAAGAACGGCAAATCCACTGCGAGAGCAAGGTTCAGCTCGGTACGCGATGCCTTCAAAGCCGCATGAATACCTCCCAAGGGTCCGCGACCACGAAAAACATCTTCCACCACGCGGCCAAATCTGGAAAACTTCTTCTGGTTCCCAACAATAAGAACCTCCCCGGCCACAGCATGCGCTAGCGCCATTGAACGCTCTAGCAAAGTCGAAGATCCAAGTGCGAGGAAAGCCTTGTCAGTTCCCATTCTCGAACTCTTCCCGCCTGCCAAAATAAATGCGGTTATGTCTTGCACCTTACCATCACGCATACTTGAGGCCGCCTACGAACCAGTGGCGATGATCTGCAAACCTATCACTTATTAGTGCCTTAGGGTGTTCTCCTGAAGCAAGTTGCACGAAAGTAACCTACACAATTTAATCGAGCCGTTAGATGATGAGTGGTGTCCGGCACGGCCATTCGCCAAAAAGAAAGATCATGCCCCAGAAGATTTTGGATGTCCTCATGTTAGGCCATTGCTCCCACGAATTTTCCTGGCCCCGTCGGGCAACCGATGGCGACTACTATCAGGTTTGCCTGCTATGCGCCGCCGAGTACAAGTATGACTGGAATACCATGCGTCGCACCGAGCGTCTGGAGCACGCCGCGGCAGAAAACGCGGTAGGGCGCGGCCGGTCCCACACCAAAAAGCCCTCCTGGGTGCCGCGCGCCCGGCGTTTGAAGTTAGACATTCCGCTGCGTTATCGGGTGAAGAATCTGGGTACCTGGTCCGAAGGAACGATTGAGAATATCAGTCAATCCGGAGTCTTGTTTCGTGGTCCGGAGGCTCTGCCGGTGAACGCTTTGGCAGAGATGGTTTTCGAAATGCCGGAAGAGATCTCGGGTCAGAAGAACAGCAATGTGCTCTGCCAGGGAAGAGTAATACGATCGAAGAATGCCAATGACGCACCTGAGGCTCTGAGCCTGGTGGTCTCAATTCTCGACTACAAGTTTCTCCATCAGGATTGAGCAGCTCGCGGGAGACTTACCGCGCCCGCGTGTACTTCCGCAACTACTTGCCCCTGACGGGGTTACAAGCTCTAGGTGGCAAAAAAGTTGCACGCCATAAATTTAATGAAACGAGCAACCATTCAGCATCTAAACTAGTGGAAACCACCAGCACAACCAGGAGTGATTTATGAAGGCCAGAGTTTCGCTCTATCTTTCAGCAGTTCTTTGCATCGCAGTCCTGGGATTATCCTTAGGCTGCAATAAGGCCCCTAACGATTCTCAGATCACGAGCCAGGTGCAGAGCAGATTCAGTCAGGATTCTGGGCTGCAAGGCAAACAACTGGCGGTGCAGTCGGCTGACGGCGTTGTAACGCTGTCGGGGACGGTGGATAACCAGATTGAACGCGATGCCGCAGCTCGCCAGGCGGCCGCCGTAAGCGGTGTGCGCGAGGTAGTGAATAATCTTCAAGTCGCTTCCGCCGCACCGGCCACCGCGCCAGTCGACGAGGCGGCTCAAACTCCGCCGGTTCCGGAACCGAAGCCGAAGGCATATGCCAAACCGCGTCCTGCCGCGCGGCCTCGCAGCCTGCCGACCTCGAGTCATGAGGTAGCCTCTAACGCTCCGACTGATAATTCGGCGTCGCTCACACCGATTTCAGTTCCTTCCACCCCCGTAGCTCCGCCCGCTCCGAAGAAGGTAACGATCCCTTCCGGCACGACTATGGCGGTACGCTTGGTTGATACGATTGATACGGAAACCGCTCAGCCCGGTCAGAGTTTCCGCGCCACTTTGGATTCGCCCCTGGCGGTCGAAGGAGACGTGGCCATACCTGCGGGTTATGACGTTGAAGGGCACATCGTGGATGCGAAGAGCGCCGGTAAATTCGCCGGACAATCAGTGCTTGCTTTGCAGTTGGATCGCATCGCGGTTAACGGAAAGTATTACAACATCCAGACTGACCAATACCGGCGTCAAGGCACCTCGCGTGGCAAGAACACGGCAGAAAAAGTGGGCGCTGGTGCCGGCATCGGCGCCATTATCGGCGCCATCGCCGGAGGCGGCAAGGGTGCTGCAATCGGCGCTGCCGCTGGCGGCGGCTTGGGTGGAGGCGTGCAAGCCGCTACCCATGGTCAACAGATCAAGCTGCCTACCGAGACGGTGTTGAATTTCACTCTGCAAGGTCCGCTGACGGTAGTGGCGACCTCGCAGACTCCGGACTCCGGCCGTCCCAGACTGGCGCGACCGGATACCAGTACCAATAACAATCAATAAGCCAGATTTCGCTAAACCGATGATTCAAAAGATCGAGGCGGAGGGGTTATTCCGCTTTGGTTGCTGAAATCGGCGGTCGGTATTCTTTGGCGGTTCGGCCCGTCCTCAAAAATGAGGAACGGCTCTAAACGGCAGCCGGCTGCGCGACTTCCTGGAGCGCCTCAGCAAACATACTCAGCGCCTGATCAATCTGCGGCCTGGTAATGATCAGCGGCGGCTGGAAGCGAATTACGTTTCCGAACACCCCTCCAACTCCAACCAGGACGCCCCGCCGCAATAACGACTCGCGAATCGCCTCGGCTTCGGCGGTTGCGGGCGTGAGTTGCTCATTCTTCACCAGCTCAACTCCGATCATCAACCCCCGGCCGCGTACCTCTCCAATGATGGAATTTTGCTTTTGCAGCTCGCGCAACTTCGATATTGCGTACTTACCGGTTTCGGTAGCGCGCGCGCAGAGATTTTCTTTTTCCATGAATTCGATATTGGCGAGCGCGGCGGCGCAGGAAATCGGATTACCACCAAAAGTCGAGAGGTGGTCTCCAGGCTTGAACGCAGCCGTAATTTCCGGACGCGTGGTAAATGCGCTCAGCGGAAATCCATCCGCGATGCCTTTGGCGGTGACCAGAATATCGGGATCAACTCCGTAATGTTCGCAAGCAAACATCTTGCCGGTGCGAGCGAAGCCGGACTGAACTTCGTCGGCGATGAAGAGAATGCCGTGCTTGTCGAGAACTTTTTTTACCTCTTTGAAGTAATTCGCCGGCGGAACAATGATGCCGCCTTCGCCCATAACCGGTTCGGCGATAAACGCAGCCACGTCGCCGGAGGTTGCAAAACGGATCACGTCGTCAATCGCCCGCGCGCATTGGCGGCCGCATTCTTCGGGATCATCGCGCCATTGCGAGCGATAGGCGTAGGGAGCAGGAGCAAACGCGATGCCGGCAGCGTAAGGACCGCCGCGCTTCTTGCGTCCCATGTTGCCGGTGACGCTGAGCGCGCCCCAACTGCGGCCGTGAAAGCTGGCGTGCAGGGCGATGAATTCGTGTTTGCCGGTGTAGAGCCGCGCAAGCTTCATCGCGCCTTCGATAGCTTCCGCGCCACTATTGCCAAAAAAGGTTTTCGTCAGGCCGCGCGGCGCGATGTGCGCAATTTTGTCGGCCAGATCGGCGACCGCTTGCACGTGATAGATATAGGAAGAGCAGTGAACCAGCTTTTCCATCTGCCGTTTAGCCGCTGCAATCACTTGCGGATTGCAGTGTCCAGCACTGACCACGGAAATTCCGGCGAAGCAGTCGAGATACTCACGTCCATTAATATCGGTAATGACCGCGCCGCTGGCTCGATCGACCACGATCGGCACCACCGACTTCATGAAGCCGGTTATCACGTAGTCTCTGTATTTTTGAATGGTGTCACTCATAAGTGCCTCGGATTCCTTCGTGTACCTTCGCGTCCTTTGTGGTTTAAAGTCTTGATCTTAAGGGACGAAAGCAAGAATTAGAATTTCCGCGAGTGTTCCTTCGCCCAGCGTTCAACCACGACTTTTTTATCAGTATAAAACTCGATGGCGTCGCGTCCTTGTCCGTGAACAACGCCGAAGAAACTATCTTTCCAGCCGCTGAACGGGAAATAGGCCATTGGAGCGGCAACCCCGATGTTGATGCCGATATTTCCTGCCTGAACTTCGTAGCGGAACTTGCGCGCAGCCGCGCCGCTTGAGGTGAACAACGAAGCCTGGTTCCCGAATGGACTATGAGCCAGGAAGTCAATCGCTTCGTCAATGTCATTGGCGTGGACAAGGCTGAGAACAGGTCCAAAGATCTCGGTGTTCGCGAGCTCGCTGTCTTTTGGCAGATTGTCCAGGATTGTCGGCTTGACGAAGTTTCCGCTCTCGTACTTCGGAATTTTCGCGTTGCGGCCATCGAGCAGAACTTTCGCGCCTTCCTTCTCCCCGACTCCGATCAGTGATTGGACTCGCGCCTTACTATCGCGAGTGATGACTGGTCCCATCTGCACACCTTCATCCAGACCGCTTCCCACGCGGAGATTCGCGGCTGCGTCGGTGATCGAATCACGAAAGGATTTCTGTGCGTCGCCCACCGTCACCGCGACGGAGACTGCGAGGCAGCGCTGACCAGCGCATCCAAACGCGCTGTCGCTAATGATCTGTGTAGCCATCTGCATGTCCGCGTCCGGCAACACGATCACGTGGTTCTTCGCACCGCCTTGACATTGAGCACGCTTGCCATTCGCTCCCGCACGCGCATAGACATACTTGGCAATCGGCGTCGAACCGACAAAACTAATCGCGCGAACTTTCGGATGATCGAGCAGCGCGTCAACCACAGCCTTACCACCATTGACCAGGTTCACGACGCCTTTAGGAAGTCTGCAGTGCTCGAGTAGTTCAAAGGCAAATCGCATGGTGAGCGGAACGCGCTCCGATGGTTTCAAGATGAAAGTGTTGCCGGTTGCAATCGCATACGGCAGAAACCAGAACGGAATCATTCCAGGGAAATTAAACGGCGTAATTGCCGCGGCGACTCCAAGCGGCTGGCGAATCATGATCTCGTCGATGCCGCGTGCGACGTCTTCCAGGTTGTACCCTTGCATCATCATCGGAATGCCGCAAGCAACTTCGACGTTTTCGATGGCACGCCGCATTTCGGCTTTGCCTTCGGCAAAAGTCTTACCATTTTCCTGAGTGATGATTCGTCCGAGGTCATCGATGTGACGTTCCAGCAGTTGCTTCAGCTTGAAGAGCGGCTGGATGCGGTCTTCCGGCGGAGTGCGTCGCCAATCGGGGAACGCAGCAGCAGCGGATTCGAACGCCGCACCAATGTCGCCCGCATCGGACAGCGGCACTTTCGCCAGAGTCTCGCCAGTCGCGGGATTGACGACATCGAGCCATTCACGGGCATTCGATTCGGTCCATTTGCCATTAACGTAATTCTGAATCTTGGTTTCAGTGATGACTGCCGTATTCATGATCTTGCCTTTCGCAAGCGACAACGCCTGCGCCATATTGTGCTACACCGGTTGCGCAACAGCTTCTCTCTTCTTTTCGTACGTCGTTTGTAGCGCGGACTCCAGAACATCGAGTGCTTCGCTCATTTGCTCATTTGTAATCACTAGAGGCATGAGCAACCGGATCACATTGGAATAGGAGCCAGACGAAAGGATAATGACACCGTGCTCGTAACAATATTGCACGATCTGCTTAGTTTCTTCGGTAGCAGGTTCGCGCTTATCTTCCGATTGTACGAGCTCGATGGCCTGCATTCCGCCGAGGCCGCGAACGTCGCCAATCATCGGCCAGCGCTTTTGCCATTCGCGTGCGCGCCTTTGGAAATCGTCACCTAGTTCATTGGCGCGAGATGATAGGTCCTCATTCTCAAACAGATCGAGCACAGCCAATGCGGCTTCGCAGGAAAGTGGATTTCCGGCGAACGTTCCGCCTAAGCCCCCTGGCCCAGGAGCATCCATGACCTCGGCACGTCCCGTAATTGCGGCCAGTGGCAAACCCCCGCCCAGCGATTTGGCAGTCACGAGAATGTCCGGCTCAATTCCGTAGCGCTCGCAGGCGAACAGCGCGCCGGTGCGGCCGAAGCCGGTTTGCACTTCGTCGGCAATGAATAAAATCTTGTGTTTTCGACAGACTTCGAGCAAGACGCGAAAATATTCAGGTGGTGGCACAACAAAGCCACCTTCGCCCAGCACCGGTTCGGCAATCACGGCTGCAACCTCTTCACTGGCCACGACACGCTTGAATGTATCTTCGAGGTGGCGCGCGCAAAAAATATCGCACGAAGGATATTTCAGCGAGTACGAGCAGCGATAGCAGTAGGCGAATGGCACGCGGTAAACATCGCTGGGAAACGGCGCGAAGCCTGCTTTATAAGGATGCGTCTTGCTAGTCAGCGCGAGCGTCATCATGGTACGGCCGTGGAAGGCATCTTCGAATGCGATGATGGCCGGACGTCCCGTGTAAGCGCGAGCAATCTTGACCGCGTTCTCGACAGCCTCGGCGCCGCTGTTCACAAAAAGTGTTTTCTTGGGAAACTTGCCCGGCGTGAGTTCATTCAACCTCTCAGCAAGACGGACGTAACTCTCGTAAGGAGTGACCTGGATACAGGTATGCAAAAAACGATCGAGTTGACGGCGAATCGCATTGATGACCACATCACGCCGGTGCCCCACGTTAAGGCAGCCGATGCCACCGGCTAAGTCAATGTAGCGATTTCCATCCACATCTTCGAGCATCGCGCCTTCGGCTTTGGCGACATACACCGGGGTGCCATGGGATAAACCTCGCGCCACCGCCCTGATGCGACGTTCGCCTAGCGCCTTCGACTTAAGTCCGGGAACAGCGGTTCGTAGTTGAATCGTTGGCATCTGAATCAGTGCTTTTTTCTAAATCCTCAGTTCTCAGTTCCCAGTTCTCAGGTCTCAGTTCTCAGTACCAGCCGATTGGTTGTTCGCTGAGGTTGATGTGGACTTGTTTGGTTTCGAGATATTCTTCGATACCCCAAGGTCCGAGTTCGCGTCCGAAACCAGACTGCTTGTAGCCGCCCCAGGGCGCTTCAACGTACGTAGGCTGCATGTGGTTTACCCACACGATGCCGGCTCGCAGCGCCTTCACGACGCGGAAAGCTTTGAAGATGTCTCGTGTCCATACTGCGGCGGCGAGACCGTAGGGTGAATCGTTGGCAATCTTCATTGCGTCTTTCTCGTCGTTGAAGGGGATGACGGTGGCGACCGGGCCGAAGATCTCTTCGCGCGCGATGCGGGCGCTGTTATCAACGTCATAGAAAATTGTGGGCTCGACGTAATACCCTTTGGCAAAAGATGCGGCACGGCCGCCGCCGAACGCGAGCTTGGCTTCTTTCTTACCAACTTCCTGGTAAGAACGTACGCGGTCGTATTGTTCTTTGCTGACCAGCGGTCCCATTTTCGTGTCGCGGTCAAGAGGAGCGCCCAGCTTGATCTTCGCGGCTTTTGCAGTCATTGCGTCGACGAACTTCTTGTAGATCGGTTTCTGTACCAGGATGCGGCTGCCGGCGGAGCAGACTTCGCCTTGATTGATGAACACTCCGAAGAGCGCGCCATCGATGGCGGCTTCGAAATCGGCATCGGCAAAGAAAATGTTAGGCGACTTGCCGCCCAGTTCGAGAGTGACCCGCTTCACAGTGTCGGCAGCCTGTTTGACGATAATTTTTCCGACGGCAGCGCTGCCGGTGAAGGCGATTTTGTTCACGTCGGGATGCTGCACTAGGGGCGCTCCCGCGGTTTCACCGAAACCAGTAATCACGTTGACGACACCCGGAGGCAAGCCAACATCGGCGAACCACTTCGCCATTTCGAGCGCTGTGAGTGGAGTTTGCTCGGCAGGCTTGAGAATGCAGGTGCATCCGGCGGCCAGTGCGGGCGCCAATTTCCACGCCGCCATCAGCAATGGATAGTTCCAGGGAATTATCTGTCCGGCAACGCCGATGGGCTCTTTCAGGGTCAGGCTCATGGCATTGTCGGGCACCGGGTTTACATATCCAAGAACCTTGGTGGCAAGACCGCCGTAGTATTCGAAGCAGGTTGCCGTGTCATTGATATCGAATTCGGCTTCGACGATCGGTTTGCCGCAATTGCGGGCTTCGAGTTCCGCGAGCATAGCGGCGTTCTGGCGGATTTTATCGGCGAGGCGAAAGAGGATTCGTCCGCGCTCCTGCGCCGTGGTCGCGGGCCAGGCCCCGTCATCGAAGGCTGCCCTTGCGGCGGCAACGGCGCGGTTGACGTCGTCGGCGTTGGAATCAGGGACCTGAGCGATGGTCTCTTCGGCAGCAGGATCGTAGACTGGGAAAGTCTTATTGGACTTGCTGTCTACCCAGTCGCCGTTGATGTACATCTGATAAGTGCGGACGTCGGTTTTTACTCCGCCTGGCATAAGTCCTCCGAAAATTCTTGAGCTCTCTGTTTCGCTAAGCCCCGGTTGCGACCTCTTGCGGCAGCTTGCGCCGGCTATAGACGAAGAAGAAAAACGCGGCCAATCCGACGATGAACAAGGTCCCAACCACCATTTTGATCTCGTACAGCCATACCGATTCGATCTGGTGCGAAGGAACAAAAGCCACCGCCATGGCCAGTGCGGTCGTGAGCAGACCGCTCCAGCCGGCAATCAGTAGTGTGCTCTTGCTATAGTGTCCGCGCGTGTCGTAGGCCAGCCCGAGTTTGATCAACCCTCCATACATGTAAAGAAACGGTACCAGTTGGAGCACCACCGCGAGATTGAGCATGGTCACAAATGCTTCTTTGACTTGCGCTCCGACAAAGCTCATGGCCAAAAACATCGCGGACAGGCTTGCATGCACAATCAAAGCGACATACGGCGTCGCATAGCGAGGATGCAACTTGCCGAGCCCTTGCGGCAAATAGGAATCCAGTCCGGCGACAAACGGAATGCGCGCCGATCCTGCAAGCCATGCTGAAGCAATACCGGCAATCGAGAGACTCAGCACCAACGCGAATGGCGAGGTAATCCACGCCACCCCAATTCGTCCCGCGAGATGGCTTACCGCCTGCATGATGCCGGCCAGCACACCAATCTGATCTTTAGGTACTGCAATTAGCAATGTGAGAGTGGCTCCGACATAAAGCAGGCCCGAGATCACGCCGCCGATGGCAACGGCTCCGGGCAGAGTACGATCGGGGTCACGAATCTCATCTCCCATGATCGAAGCCAATTCCAGCCCTACGAGGCCAAAGCAAATCACTCCAAAGGCGGAGATGAGGCGAAAATCGCTTGGAATCCTGAAGTCACTAGCCGTCACGGAGGTCCCAAAGCGATGGGTGACGATGAGGCCTAATCCAATCAGAGTGGCCGCGGTAATTCCGGTGCCGATGCCGCCCAGATTGTTGACCCACTTGCCTACCCCCAAGCCGAGTACGTTGAGGACGACCAGGAGTATGAGCAAAATCAGTGATCCGCTGAATGCAAATACTGGCTTGTCCGCCAGGCCTTGAGCACGTTCCCCCGCAACGAAGACAGAAATACCGACAAAATACAGCAACACCGTCGGCACGTAAAAAATATTGTTGGTCCAGTAACACCAACCTGACATGAATCCGTGGAAGTCCCCGAAAAGTCGTTTTGCCCACAGGTAAACGCCACCCTCGCCGGGATAGCGATGTGCCAGTTCGATGACGGCAATACCCTGCGGCCAGAAAAACAAAATCAGCGCCAGAATCCACAGCCAGACAGTGACGGCTCCATTGGCGGAGATAGTCGGCACCACATTGAGGTTGACCACCGCCACTACGAACAACAGAACCAAGTCCCAACGGCCGAGCACGCGCTTCAGATGAGGCTGGTGGACCTCACTCTTGTGAGCTGACAAATCGGACTCCTTGGCTCCGCTAGTGAACCGCCACCGCCATGCGCTCCTGCTGCGCCTTGGTGAGCGACGAAGCAATGTCGCTGAAGGCCGCGAGGTGCTTGTCAATGTCGGCTTCGGTGTGCTGGACGGAGATGGTCCATTGTTCGTCCCACCAGTAGGGCTGTGCCATCACCCCGCGGTTCACCATAGCGAACCAATAGTGGCGCCAGAGATCGACGTCAATCGTAGTCCAGTCACGGTAGTTGCGGATTTCCTGGGGATAAAACATCAACGCGCCATTCGCTCCCGCGCTGGCGACATAAGCCTGCAATCCAGATTTCGCGACGATCTTGCGGTAGCCCTCAGTCAGCTTCTTGCTCAGCTTGTCCACGTGCGCGTAGTTCTCGCGCGTGAGAACTTCGCGGAAGGTCGCTAAGCCAGCGGCCATCGAGACCGGATTGGTGTTGTAAGTGCCGCCGTGAAAAACCTTGTGCTGGGAGATTAGATCCATTACCGACTTGTGGGTGCCGAACGCGGCTAGTGGTAACCCTCCGCCGATGGACTTTGCCAGGCAGATCATGTCGGGTTTGACGCCGAAGTATTCGGAAGCGCCACCCCAGCCCAGCTTGGCGCCAGTTTTTACTTCGTCGAAGATCAAAAGAGCGCCGTTCTTGGTCGCGATGTCACGCAGGCCCTCGAGAAAACCGGGCTGCGGCATGCACAGACCAACGTTCATCAAGATAGGCTCGAGAATGATCGCGGCGATCTCCCCTTGATTTTGTTTGAAGCGAAGCTCGACACTTCTGAGATCGTTGAAAGTAGCGACTGGAACATTAGCGATGGTGGCTTTCGGGACGCCGAGCCCAGCCGGGACCGAAGTAGGTGCGTTCACATCGCCAAACTCGGGCGCATGGGGCTTGACGCTGACGAGTGCGGTGTCATGCAAGCCGTGATATGCACCCTCAAACTTGAGGACTTTGTCACGCCCGGTAGCGGCGCGAGCCAAGCGCACGGCATGCATGGTGGCTTCCGTACCGCTGTTACCGAAACGCACCATCTCCACTGGAAAGCGATTACAAACTTCCTCGGCCAATTCCCATTCCAGGTCATGCGGCATGCCAAACATGGTGCCGGTACTAAGACGTTTTTCCACAGCTTTCATGACGGCCGGATGGCAGTGGCCGGCCATGAGCGCGCCGAAGCAGAGGTTGTGATCGATGTATTCGTTGCCGTCCAGATCGCGGAACTTACTGCCCCGTCCCTCCTTCACGAAGATGGGATAGGGATCGTAGGCGCGATAGTTACTGGCTACGCCCAGCGGAATACGTTTGAGATTCTTCTTGTGGGCTTCGGCGGACTTGGGAGTGCGCCGCTCGAAGGTTGCGAGTTCTTTCTGCAAGTCGGGGTACATCGAGGTCTCCGGAAATGCTCAGGCCAATGTGGCCATTAGAGTGTCCCGGGCGGAAAAAACGCCCAGGCTTCGAAACGGGAACTAGAAAAACAACTTCAACGCAAACTGGACCAGGCGCGGGTCGCGAGCCTGGGTGACCTGGCCGAACTGCGAACCGTCCGAAGTGTTGCCGTCCGGCGTGAAAAACTGCGTGTGGTTGAAGAGATTGAAGAATTCGGCGCGGAAGTCAATGTGCTTAGTCTCCGAAAACTGGATCGTCTTCAGAATGGCGAAGTCTGTCTGGCTGATGTGTGGCCCGCAGCAGACGGTGCGGCGAGCGTTGCCAAGGCTGCCGAACAACGTAGGATCGAAGCATCCGAATGCAGCGCCGGCAGTACAGGGAGGCTGGGAATTATCGGAAGCATTCTCCGTGAAGCTATTGGGATCGAAAAAGTAGTTGCCGTTCGATTGCGGCCGCATAGTCCTGAACGGGGCAATCTGATTTGGTTCGCCCGGCAGCTCGAAATCGAAGCTGTACATCAGCTCGTTATCTGCCAGTGACTGAATGCGAATCGGGAATCCAGTCTGAAAAGTGGTGATTCCGGAAAGAGACCAACCATTGAGCACCTTCCCAGCGACGCCGGTGTAATGGTGGAACGGCAATTCCCAGTAATAGCTGAACACGATCCGGTGTCGCGCATCGAAATTCGAGAGCGACCGGCTGCGACGGGGATCAATCGGGTTCAGGATTCCCTCGAAGCTGGAAGCTTCATCGAAGGACTTGCTGAAGGTGTAAGCAGTGGTGAACTGGAGGCCATGCGCAAAACGTTTATCGAGAGATGCCTGCAACGAGTTATAAGCCGAATTGGCAATCGTATCCTGGGCAAAGATGCTGCTAAAAACCGGAATTCCGTCAATAGGGCAGCCAGTGCCAGTCAGCGGATCGCATTGCGGGGAAGAGTAACGACGCAAGCCCACAAGGGTAATGCCGTTTGGACCGATGGTAGTCCCAGCCGGGATAACCGAATTATTTTGGGCATAAGGCAGATGAAAATCCACTGGAAGGATGGTTCCTCCGGGAATGAAGAAAGTACTGTCGGCAAAATACTGGCCGCACGTACCGTCGCCCAGCACGGCGTTCAGATCCAAGCAGGTCTGGGGATTTCCATAGTTAATGTCGTGGGTTGCCAGAAGACGATGCCCCTGGGACCCTACATATCCCACCTGCAGTTTCAGATCTCTGGTTAGCTCACGCTCGATCGTAAGGTTGTATTGCGCGGAATACTGACTTCGCATGTTCGGCTGAAATTGACCGAATAGCAGAATGGGGCGGAACATCCCCCAGTCCACTGCCTGCCCTCGTTGCGGATTCAGAATACCGTTGGTACCGGCCAGCGAGGGCAGCCCGAACGGATTGGGGTAAGAAAATCCTCCGCTCTGATCAAGAAAAGGAGTGTTGAAGAAGGTGTTGAACGGGAAGGTGCTGCCTCCGAACGGTGGCTCGGCACTGAACTGCTCCAGCACAAGCTGCTCGATCGGGTTATAGAAGAGTCCCCATCCAGCCTTAATGCTGGTCTTGCCTGAGGTCCCAGGACTCCAGGAGATTCCGATTCGTGGAGCAAAGGCTTTGTAGTAGGTCTGCGTCAGGGCATTGGTAATGCCGGCATCGCCGGGGACCACCAGGCCTACCGGGGTCATGGAAGCACAGTTGGTGTTGGCTGTGTCTTGGCATGGATACACCGTGCTCACCTGCCCGGGGCGGAACGTTTGGACGTGCTTGCTGATGTCGGCAATCGGCGTGTTAAGTTCCCAGCGCAGGCCGTAATTAAGCGTCAGGTTGGGCTTGATCTTCCAACTGTCCTGGGCAAATAGATACAGTCCCGTGCTGCGGACATTCTCCACCTGGGCCGAACCCTGCCCATAGGAACCGGAGAATCCGAGCAGGTAATCGGAAAATACGGTATCGCCAATAGGACTGTTGGTCGAGGTACCGTCGACGAAGAATTCGCCGTTGACATCGAAATACAGAACCTGGTCAAAGCGCTGGCGGCGAATGTCGCCTCCGAATTTTAGGGCGTGGTTGCCAAGAACTTTGCTGAGACTGTCGGACCATTGAAACGAATTGCCCACCTGAGTGAGTTCACCCTCACCGTTATTGCCGATGGTGAATCCGCCGCTTACCTGGAAGAAAGGAATTCCCTCTCGGGTTGGGCCGAGGTTGGGATGAATCCCCAAGGCGTTATCTTGGGTGCCATCCGAGAAGCAAGGCACAGGACCCAGCACTGCGGTGAGCCACGAAGGAGCGGGTGGACACGCATCGTGCAGTAAAGAAGTGCGCACCGGATGCTGGAACGTTCTCTGCGCTTCGCGATTGTAGTTGAAGCGAAACTCGTTGACGGTGTTGTTGTTGATCGTCCAGGTATGGCTGATGTTCCACTGCTGGAATCGCTCGTTAGTGATGGATCCGAAACCGGGTACGTTCGCGCCGGCAGCTTGAAACTGCGCAAAGGGGGAGATTACGTGGTGATCATCGAAATAAAAGTAGGCGCTAAGATTCTGTTTGTCGTTGATACGGTGATCGAACCTCACCGTGAACTGGTCGCCGCGGTCAGGCTGTACAGGTATCGTCTGGATAACGTTGCTCCCTGCCGGAGGAGTCGGAACAAACTGAAGCAGATCCACAGCAGTGGCATCCATACACTCCAAGGGAATCTGGTTGTTTGGAAAGATGTCGGAGTAATTAGCGCCGTCCTGGATCAAGCCTCCACCGATATCAGTTACCGCTTGCTGACAGCCGGGTCGCTGGCCGACCAGATTTCCCGGTAGTAATCCATAGGAGCTGCTCAAAACTCCTGCGAAGGGAGATTCGGCGGAGAAATCGGCAACTATGTGACCGTTCAACATATGCGACGGATCAGGCCGTTCCGCAGCGGTTGGGACGGTGACCGCCGGAGACGGGATGCCCTGGCGAATGCGGCGTCCTTCGTAGGAAGTGAAAAAGAAAGTCCGATCTTTCTTTATCGGACCGCCGAAGGTTGCTCCGAATTGGTTCTGATTGAATTTCGGCTTGTCACAGGGGATCCCCTGTAAAGCCGTAAAGCAATATGCATTGGCGTTAAGCACCGTGTTCCGGAAGAACTCATATACATTGCCGTGATAATTGTTGGTCCCGGACTTGGTAACCACGTTGACTACCGAACCAGAGTTGCGGCCATATTCGGCGTCAAACGTGTTGGTCAGAACACGAAATTCCGCGATGCTGTCAGGCGATGGCTGCACGGTTGGCAGATTCACGAACTGGTCATTGGCATCGCCACCATTGACACTGAAATTATTGGCACGGCCACGCCCGCCGTTCACCGACACCGCTCCAGCTCTGTCGTTACCGTAGACGACGGAGTTGGCGGAACCTACGGTGGACATGACCCCGGGTTGCAGTTGCAGGAACTGGTAAGTATCACGGGCGTTGAGCGGCAACTGGGTTACCGAGCGATCGTTGACAACCGCACCCAGTTGCGTGCTCGTGATGTCAACCAGTGGCGCTTCGGATGTGACCTCGACGACCTCCTGGGCCGCACCGAGCTGCATGGTCGTGTTGACGGTCACAATCTGATTCACGTCAACCGTGACCCCTTTCTGCAGGTTCTTCTTGAAACCCTTGTGTTCGAACTGAACGTCATAGACTCCGGGCGGGACCTCGACTAGAACGTAATCTCCACTGGAATTCGTCTGCACATCCCGGCTGATGTCGGTCGCCTCATTAGTGAGCGTGACTTTGACACCGGAGAGCACCGCGCCCGTGGGATCGGCAACGCGGCCGAGGATTCTGCCGCCTGTACTTTGAGCAAACAACAGCGTGGAACCCATGAAACAGCACAGGAAAACCAGCCAACGGGCTGCGGAGCGCGATTTCGACGAAGACATGGGACCTCCAGTCACCGGGAGATTTTGCAAGAACAACAAGTTGAGGTTGCGCGGAAAACAAACCTTGCTATAATCGCGCAAGGTTAGAGAACCTGGCGCTTGCTGTCAAGTGAAAAATATCTGCCTGAGTCCCACTAACGAAAGACTAATGTCTGACTCTCACATGCCCACGGGAACCAAACCTTACTTGAAAATCGGAGACGTCGCCCGCATGGTCGGCGTTTCTCCTTCTGTTATTCGCTCGTGGGAAAGCTTGGGACTCACGCGTCCGCACCGCACCGAAAGCAAATACCGCCTTTACACTGCAGACGATTTGAAACTTCTCAAGCGAGCCCGTTTCCTGCGGCGCGTGCGCGGCTTGAATGCTCCTGCCATTGTCCAGTTGCTTAAGCGAGACGGCCTGGTGAAATCCTCTCCCGACGGCGCTGCTCGCGCAATCGGAGTACGCTTGCGACAGTTGCGCAGCGAACGCCGGCTCTCGCTGGCACAAGTGGCCAAGGCGATCGGCATTTCGGTGGGATTTTTGAGCGCGCTGGAGCGTTCGAACATGAGCGCTTCAGTCGGGACCTTGCGGAAGTTAGCGAGGTTTTACAAGACCAACATTCTGGATTTCTTCGATGCGGTGAAATCGAGCAGCAGGCTGGTTCCCGCGGAGGGACGGAAAGTACTAGAAGCAGGTGCAGGCGTGCGAATGGAACTGCTGGCCTGGGGCAATATGGTAATGGAGCCCCATCTGTTCCGTATAGCTCCGCAAGCGGGCAGTGGTGAATCCTACACTCATGAAGGCGAAGAGTTTCTGCATGTGCTGCGGGGCGAATTCCAAATCGCGCTGGAAGATGAAGAATACCGGCTGAAGCCGGGAGACAGTTTTTACTTCGAGAGCGCCACGCCCCATCGTTGGAAAAATCCGGGGAAAAGTGAGACCTGGGTGCTGTGGGTAAATACCCCGCCGACCTTCTAGCGCCGGCCGGAGTCGCATAGTTCAGGAGAGAATCTTGTCCAAAGCATCAATGGTGGTTTCTGCCCTTCGCAAATTCGCTTCTGTCGGTATTTGTCTCAGTGCGTTCTTTCTCGCTGCCGGAGCAAAAGGGCAAGCGGCAGCGACAGCAGCAGACACGGTGGTTGTGCACGCGAAAATTTATACAGTGAATCCTGAGCAGCCGTGGGCGGAAGCACTCGCCATTAGTGGTGACAGGATTCTGGCGGTGGGAACGGAGAAAGATATCGCGCCTTATCGGGGCGAGAAAACCAGGGTGATTGATGCCAACGGAAGCTTAGTCCTGCCGGGATTCGTCGATTGCCATATTCATTTCATGGATGGCTCAATTGGGCTCACTCAGGTGGACCTCAATGGCGCCGCAACAGTCAAAGAGATCCAGAAGCGGGTGAAGGAATACGCCGAGGCGCATCGCCAGGAATCGTGGATTTTAGGCATGGGTTGGTCGTACCCAACCTTCTCGCCATCCGGGCTGCCCGATAAGAAGGTCCTCGATGAGGTAGTTCCGGATCGGCCAGTATATTTAGTGGCGTTCGATGGGCATAGTTCATGGGCTAACAGCAAGGCACTGACTTTGGCTGGAATCACACCCGCGACCGGCGACCCAGCCAATGGAAAGATTGTTCACGACGAAAAGGGCGATCCCACCGGCGCACTCAAGGAGTCGGCCGGTGAGCTGGTGGCAAAATTCGCTCCCAAGCCGAGCCGGGCACAGCGGCTTGCGGCTCTGCGCATGGGAATGCACGAAGCCAACAAGTTTGGCTTGGTGCGGGTGCACAGTGCAGGCCAGGATTTTGAGTGGCTCGACCTGTACGACGAACTGCGCCGCAATGGCGAACTGACTCTCCGTTTTTATGTCGCTTACTTCCTCGACCCGCCGGAGCTCGCGCCTGATTCCATCGAAAAAATCGAGCAGGCTAGACGAACTTATCACGATGACTGGATTTCGGGCGGGGCGGTAAAGACCATGCTGGACGGCGTTGTTGAGGCTCATACCGCAGCCATGC
>QIAP01000113.1 GCA_003225075.1 Acidobacteriota bacterium
CCCGGTGCTGTAACGGTAGGTTGAGTTCAACTGCCACCCCCCTAATACATGACCGAGAAATCCGTTCTGCCCTTTGTAAAAAGGCAACTCATAGATAAACGCCAAGCCGAAGATATGGCGGAAGTCTATGCCCGAGTTCGCACGCTCGCCTCGACTAGTGTCAAAGGGATTCTGTGCGAAAGACAATGTATTACCACCCGCTGCCGTTGAGAAGATCTCACTGGCATTATCCATCGTGTGGCTCCAAGTGTAAGAAGCCGTCGCGGTGACGCCGTGCCAGTTGGCCATCCTCAATTCTGACTGCAAGCTGTGATACTTGGACCAAGCGAAATTCCCGCGCTCTACGACCCTTCTGAAGTTGCAATCTGCATAGCCAGCGACAACGCCTGGAGCGCCTGGAGTGGCGCAAGGAACTAGGCCGGGGGGTATCAGATTGCCGAACCCAGCATTCACAAGCGGTCCCAGTGCTGGGTTGCCATTCACCGACTGGAAGTTACCAACTCCGTGGTTTCCCACATATCGCACTTCAGCAGCCAACCTTTGACCAATCGATCGTTGGATACCCAGGTTCCACTGCTCCGAGTAGGGATTATGGAAGCCAGGGGCCACGGTCGTGTGGTTGCGGATACCGGAATTAATCGGTAGGCCGCTGGGGTTGGTTTGAGGCAGGAGGAACGGGAGAAGATCCGACCCGTGGAAACTACCGCTGGTCGGCAAGGGCGCAACGAACGTGACTGCATTGACCGACGGAGAACTGGTAGCCACGTTAAGGAATATGTTGTAGAACGCGGGATCATAACCGATGCGGAATCCGCCGCGAATGACCGTCTTGTCATCCCCGAAAAATCCCTTCAAAATCCGCGGAGTCCAGGCAAACCCCACGACTGGGCTGAAGTTGTTAAGGTCTTCCGCAACGTGTGGAACTGTGTTCTGGCTCAGCGGCAAGGACGTATCCCAAAATGGATTGGGACCGGTTTGCTGTGCCACGGACCGGTCGTGCAACAGATTAACCGCCTGCTGGAACCATTCCCAACGCAACCCCAGGTTAAGAGTCAGGTTGTCCTTCACCTTCCAATCATCCTGAAGGTAAAACGCCAGATCTTTTTCCTGGAAGGGCAGGTGCGGATCGCCGATGGTCAGTCGGGTTTGCGCCGGGTTGTTCGCCACTAGATCATTGAAAGAAAAGAAGAAATAAACTCCATTGTTGTTGGGCAGGAACAAGTTCGGCGACCGCTGTTTTTGATACTCCCCACCGATCTTGATCGTGTGTTTGCCGAATAGCAGCGACATGTTGTCCTGCACCTCGTACACATTGATGGTGCGGCCTTGTGGAAAGCCCGATGCCACGCCGAAGCTGACTTTATCCTGAGGGGCGGAGCCCAGCATCAGAATTTCTGCCGGACAACCCAGAGGGTTCTTGTCGTTACAGGATGGGATACCCCCTTCGTTGAAGAAAAACCGTGCCCGCGAGTAGCTGAAGCGCACTTGGTTAATGAAAGTGTTGCTGAAATTGCGCACCCAGTCCAAGCCGATCTGCTGGTCGCGCGCGGGGATTTTTTGGAAATCTCCTACATCAATTCCAAGGCCGAAATTTATGCCGTCGTTTAGCTGCTGCTGGAAAACGTACCGTCCAAAGAAATTGTCTTTATTCGTGAGCTTAACGTCTACGCGGCCAGAGCCCTCATAATCGTTGAATGGAGACGCAACAAATCGGCTGACGGAGCCGAACTCGATCGGCACGCAACTGGCATCAACGGCTCCCGCCAAGGGATCACAATTCGCACCGACTACGTCTGAAACACCAATATTTTGCAGGTTGGAATAGACGGGATTCCCCGCGGCCACTGAACTCGGGCCAATCGCGGTCATCAATGGAGCCGCCGGGCTGCCCGGAAAAGCCGCTGCTAGCTGCTGAATGCCAGTCGGCGTAGGCAGTAAACCGGGAGCGCTCGAACTCGGCAGGCCGCCCGTCCGCTGCCGTTCAATGTTTGCCGAACCGAAGAACCAGGCCTTGTCCCTCCAGATTGGCCCGCCGACCGTTCCACCGAACCGGTTATCTACCCACCGCGGTACCACGGGATTTTCGCAGGTCGTAGCCGAAGGGCTCTGCCCGGGTGCGCAGAATGGCAGCCCTTGGGGACCACTAAATAGTGGCGACTTCTCTTCATTCTTCAAAGAGTCAAAACGGCTGCCCTGCCAGAATTCATATCCCGTGCCATGGAACTGGTTGGTACCGGACTTGGTGATGTAATTCACCACCGCGCCCATATTGCGACCGTACTCGGCGCTGTAGTTGGTAACCACTTGGAGTTCAGCAATAGCGTCCTGATTGCCAAAGAAGATTGACGGGCCGCCAATGGAGTTGTCATTGTTGTTCTGTCCATCAATCTGGAAGTTGTTGGAGCGCGCGCGCTGGCCGTTCACTGAGAGTTCAGCGCCGTTGTTGTTGCTGAAGCCCGCATCTCCCGCGCTGGCTACGCCCGGGACAAACATCGCCAGCGAATCGAAGGTGTTGCCGACCGGAAGACTCTCAGTCTTCTTGGAGTCGAAACTCTCCGAGATCTGCTGCGTAGTCGATTCCACCAATGGAGCAGTACCTTCCACGGTCAGCGTCTCACTCGCGGCCCCGACTTCCATCTTCAGCGCTCCCAGAGAGGTGTCGGTGCCCACATTCACGACCACCCCCTTTGATTCATAGGCCCGGAAATTGGGCGCTTCAGTCTTGATGTCGTATGCCCCGGGTGGCAAACTCCGCAAAGAGAAATTTCCGCCTGCTGCCGTAACTGCGTTGAACTCGCGGTTAGTCGCAAGGTGCTTTGCCGTAACCTTGGCCCCGCTGACGACTGCGCCCTGCGGGTCTTCTACGGTGCCTGACACCGATCCGGTCACGATGCCCTGGGCGATGGCGAATGTGGCGCAAAAGATCACCGCTAAGACAGCCAGAAGCGAGGTAATCTTTGTTCGAAAATCGTATTCCATTGAATTCTCCTAGACTGAGTGATCCTAGACTTAGTGATCCGGGGAATCAGGACGGTAAACAGCATTCCACAGCAAACTTAAAACAAAGCGCTACACAATCATGACTTTGGGTTTTATGGGAGCAACTAACGTTCCAAACAGAGCAACATAACACGCAATCGTTTGTTGCGTTTACATCTGCTGAGATTCCGCTCTATTGGAAACCGAAGAGTTACACGGCGGTCACCTATGGAATTCCGTATTGGCACATGAGCGCCTTGCAACCCTGTGCCACAATGGATTGGTGGATCAGGCAGGTTTTTTTCGAGGTATTGCGCTGTTCAATCACGGCGAATTTTTTGAAGCACACGAGGTTTTGGAAGACGTGTGGCGAGCTGCGCCCCCAGGCGAAAAGAAATTCTTGCAAGGGTTGATTCAAGTCGCTGTGTCGTTCCATCATCGCTCGACCGGAAACTTGATCGGCGCGTGTTCGCTTCTCAAGCGTGGCTGCTCAAACTTGTCGAGTTATCCGGGAAGCTATGCTGGAATCGATTTGGACAATTTGCGCGAGTCACTCGCATCCTGGGACGAGGCTCTTGCCAATGGCGGCCACACACCTCCAATGCCGCTTGTCGAACTCAAATGAGAAGACCGGCAATCTGGGGACAGTAAACCTCAAAGCTATCGGTGCCGTTTGCGAGTTAATACTTCCTTCTGTTCCCCCGGCGCCAACAGGCGACGCACGATCGGCGCATTCAGCTTGTACTTGCGCTCGACCACAGTTCCGTTATCGTCCTTTATGCGAAGTATGAACACCGGCAGGTTCCCTTCTTTAGCAAAGTCCTCACGCCCGACCGTCGCGGGTAACACTCCTTCAAGATGACGTTCCCGGTAGGCGGTTTCGTAACGGTGGCGACGCACGTTCCAAGTGAACACTCGCACTTGGTCGTAGTCATATGGCAGGCTTTCCTTGGATTCGCTGAGCAGGGCAAGGTATTGAGGAACCTTCTTATCGCTGTCCAGCATCTCGTCCAAGACAAAAAGGGCGATGAAACGTTGCCCCTCGGCATACTGTGCGATTTCGAGGGGAATGTCCGTATCAACCATCCGCGCCAGCACCCAACCGACGTGGCCTTGTGTATCGCGCACTAGCCACCAATCCTCCATCAGCGGCGTTACCGGCTTTGGTGATTCCCTCGTTCTGCCAGAGAGAGCCCGAGCGGGAGCTGTCAACTGCTTCTCAGCGGTGGCGCGCCTCAGGATTGCAACCTTCTCGCCCGCCGGAAGCAGGTAAAGGTGTTCGCTCTCACGCCCGGGTTCGACGTGAATGTTTGTGTCGTTTCGCGTGGTCCCGCGCGCCTGCACCGGGTCATCTTGATTTTGCTGCGATAGTTTCTCAAACGCGGCGTATACCTGCTGGGTTACAAGATGCCGCTGCTCAATCCACCCTTCCGTGCCGTCGGCGGTACGGACACGTACAAAGCGTTTCTGGCGCTCTAGCACCTCGACGCGATCTCCGTTTTTTACCGCCCCGGTTTTCTTGAACACGGCCGCAACTTGGTCGCGGAGAGGTACTTGCGAGGCTGAAACGTAGTCCACTTCAAGCACTCTTCCGCGCCCCCGATCGCAGCCGCCGAGCGACAGAGTTCCTGCCATCATGAGCGCCAACGTGGCTGTGGCGGTCCACGAAGCTTGGAATACTTTCATAAGGGTCAGTTCAACAATATAGCGCGACGGTCAGCGCTCCGAGCATAGTAGACGTGTCCGAGGGAATACAGGTTGGAAACTGGCTAGACCAATAGAAGTCGCGCGAGTTGGGCTAATACTTGGGAACTTGGATTTTGGTCACTCCGCTAGTCAAGCTGAGCATCATCACGCTGAACGAATACTACTTTCATATTATTGACCTCTCTGTAGGCAACCCTATAATCGCGGCACTTCAAGCTGGGGTGAAATTTGTTAGCGCAATATCCCTGACGCAGTCTCTCCGCTTGGCGAGTGGTCTGCTTAATTCGACATGAGAATCATGAGGAGAAAAGTGGAAAAACGTATTACTAGCCTCAAGAATCTTGCCTGCCTGCTGATAACGATAGCGATAAGTTTCAGCGTCGTGGCGCAGCAAATCACGGGAAATATTCGCGGCAGCGTCGTGGACCCGAGCGGTGCCGTCCTACAAGCCGCCACAGTGACCGCGAAGCAAACGGAAACTGGTCTGGCTCGTGTGGCAACGACAAATCATGAGGGAGCGTACCTGCTCGTCGAACTACCGGTCGGCCACTACCAGATGGAAGTCGAAGCCCCAGGTTTCAAAAAATATCTGCAGGAGGGAATTTCACTGAACGTTAACGAGACCGCAACGGTCCCAGTCCATCTGGCCGTTGGTACAGAGACCCAGAGGGTTGAGGTGCAGTCTGATGCTCAGTCGATTCAGAGCACGGTCAGCACACTGGGCAAGGTAGTGCTGGAGCGCGAACTACTTGATTTGCCGTTGAACGGCCGCAATTTTTCCCAGCTCGGATTACTTCAACCCGGCGTCGTACCGATCACTCCCGGGCTGGCCGAGGCGGGTGGATCGTTGCGGGATGGCCAGGCCTATGCGGTTAACGGGCAGCGGCCGGAGTCAAATAACTTTCTTATAGACGGTGCCAACAATTTTAACGGCGTGGACGGCGGCTTCGTGCTGAAGCCTCCCATCGATGCTATTACGGAGTTCAAAATCCTAACTCATAATGCGAGTGCCGAGTTCGGACACAGCACGGGCTCAACCACCAACATCATCACGCGCTCCGGTACCAACGCATGGCATGGCGCTGCCTGGCAATTCCTCCGCAACGACGCCATGGACGCCAGAAACTTTTTCGCTGAGCGGGTGGAGCCTTTGAAGCAGAATCAGTTCGGCGGAAGCTTGGGCGGACCGCTGCGCAAGGATAAGACATTTCTCTTCGGGTACTACGAGGGCTTTAGAAATCGCCAAGGTGAGACCGAGCGTGTAACCGTACCCTCTCTGAAAGAGCGAGTGGGTGACTTTTCAGAGATGTGCCCTGAAGGTTTCACCGCCGGTTTCTGCAATAACCCCGCGCACCAGCTCATGAATTTCTTTTCGGGCCAACCTTATTCCAATAACCAATTGCCTTCTCCTTCCATCAATTCGATTTCGGGAAATCTCCTGGACTTCTTCCCCCGTCCGAACGATGGCACCAATTTATTTGCTTCCACGCAAACTCTGGAACAAAACGAAGATCAGTTCGGATTACGCCTGGATCATTATTTTTCCCCCGCCGACAACTTGAACTTGCGCTACATGTTCAGCAACGGCTCCCGGTTCGACCCACTCTCTACCAGCGGAGCGAGCGTGCCTGGGTTTCCGGTCGGACAAGACCATCGCGCCCAGAACTTCGTGGCCCAGGAAACTCACTTCTTCTCGCCAACAATGATCAGCGTTTTGCGCTTTTCGTTCTTGCGCAATAAATTTCTTTTCGACGAGCACGTTAACCACACTCCACCTTCGAGCCTGGGTTTTCAGTATCGGCCGAGCCTTGATGTGGCGATAGGTCCTCCATTCATTCAAATTAGTGGCTACACAACCGTGGGTGATCCGATTACGGGTCCACGGAACACTTATCAGAATTCCTTTGACTATTCGGGCTCTCTGACCTGGATTCGCGGTAGTCACGAGTTGAAATTCGGGGGCGGATATCAGCATCTTCAGATCAATGTGCTACAAGGCATCGCTACCAACGGCTTCTTTGTGTTCGCGCCGTTCCCGATCAATAATGGCTTTGCCAGTTTCCTCTTTGGCCAGCCAGTTTTCTTTCTGCAGGGCCGGGGTGACTTTTCGCGTGGTATCCGTGGAAACTCTCTGAACGCGTATGCTCAAGACACTTACAAAGTCACACCGCGACTAACGCTTAATCTCGGATTGCGTTACGAGCTGCCATTTCCCTATACAGAAATCAAGAACCGCCAGAGTCTTTGGGTACCCGGTGCTCAGTCTAAAGTCATACCCAGCGCTCCTCTGGGGCTACTCTATCCGGGAGATCCTGGGGTGCCTGCTGGCTTGATTCCCACGGAGAAGAAGGCCTTCGCCCCTCGCGTCGGTCTGGCTTGGGATCCGACCGGGAATGCCAATTGGCTCGTCCGCGCCGGGTACGGCATGTTCTACGAGCCGCATTACACGGGGCAGGGCGGCCCCCTCCAGACGCCGATCAGTGCGCCACCATACTTGCAGACACCACAGGTGAATTTGCCTAATTTTGCCGATCCATTCAAGGGTAGCCCTCCAGGCAACGAGCAGTTCGTGACGCCGATGACGAACCTCACACTTTCTCCCCGCCTGCCTCTGCCCTACGCGCAGGATTGGGATCTGGGCATCCAACGATCACTCGGCAACGACTTTCTCCTGGACGTCGGATACGTAGGGACTAAGGGAACCAAGCTGCCGCGCTTCATTGAAGGCAATCCCGCCGTGTTCATTCCCGGTCAATCGTCGCCCGGTAATGTCGACCAGCGACGCCTTCACTCCGGATGCACGCTGGCAGATTCTCCCAGTAGTTGCGTTTATTCTTCAACCGGTCTGATTGCCGGAATTTCAAACTCTTCCTATAACGCCCTCGAGACCAGCCTGCGCAAACGGTTCGGTCACGGTATTTCATTTTTTGCTTCCTATACGTTCTCCAAATCGATCGATGACGTTTCTTCTTTCAATATGACCGGTTCAGCAGCCAAGCCGGTCGCGGGTGAGAATGATCTGGCCCAAAACCCATTCGACCTCGCGGCGGAGAGGGGCCGGTCGCTCTTCGACGCGCGTCACCGGTTCGTGCTGAGTTACCAGTGGAGTCTACCGTTCTGGCGACAGCCGCATGCCTGGTATCAGCACATTCTCGGCAACTGGCAGGTCAATGGAATTACCACTCTTATGACTGGTACGCCTTTCACCGTGTTCGACTCACGGGATGTTTCGTTGCAAGGCGGAGCGCCGGAAATAACTGGCTTTGCAAGCGATCGCCCAAATTTGGTGGGAGATCCCAACTCCGGCCCGCATACCGCGGAGCAATGGTTCACTACAAGCGCTTTCCAGCCCCTGGACCCGGTTGCGGATGCGGGACAATTCGGTTCCGCAGGCCGCAACATCGTGCAAGGACCGGGTTATGCGAATTGGGATTTCTCGGCATTCAAGAACGTCCGGGTTGGAGAGTCAAAGGAATTTCAATTCCGGACTGAGTTCTTCAACGTGCTTAACCATACGAATTTCCGGCTGCCGGACAGCGATATCAGCTCTCCGAATTTTGGCAGAATTCAAGCAGCACAACCGCCGCGGTTGATTCAGTTGGCACTCAAATTTATCTTCTAAGAAAAATAGGGCCATCAGGAAGCGCTAGGAATCGCTTCAAATGATAGTGTTTGGACAGGCATCCAAGATAAGTCCGTTTACCCGAAAGCTGCTCGTCAGACTTTTTATCTGTCTGATGGCGGTTTACTTAGGTTTTGCATCATTCATCTGGTGGGCGATGCGGCAGCCGCCCGAGACATTCGGCGGCGTTATGGCAAGAATGCCTGCACCGGTGGTCTTCTTGCTCTTTCCCTTTGAAACCTTGTGGACGCACGCCCGCTCGGGTAGCTTGCAAACTGGCGATCCTGCGCCAGACTTCTCGCTAGCAAGACTGGACAAGAGCGAAAGAATTCAACTCTCCGCGTTGAGTTCGCGGCAGCCTGTTGTCCTGGTATTTGGCAGCTACACTTGACCACCCTTCCGGCGGGAGGTTCCTGCGCTCAACAAGCTTTACGAACAGTATGGGAATCAAGTTGCTTTCCTGGCCGTTTACATAGTGGAGGCCCATCCCAGCGATGTCTGGCAGATGGAAAGTAACATCAAAGACAAAATTGTATTCGCCAGCCCGAAAGACGAAACTGAGCGCGCCGTCCTAGCCGGGGCTTGTGTGCGCAAGCTGGGCATAAAGTTTCCAGCCGTGCTGGATGAGTTCGCCAACTCGACCGAACGGGACTACACGGCCTGGCCCGATCGTATTTACTTGATCGACGCCAAAGGCCGCATAGCCTTTAAGAGCAAGCCTGGCCCATTCGGCTTCAGGCCGAACGAATTGCGTAGCGCCCTAGGCCGGCTCCTGCCAGGCTCTTGAAGCATTCCCAATCCAGTAAAGCTAGCTGAGCAGCGGCTGGCGATGTGCCCTTCATTTCGGCCGATGACAGATGCAGTGGCCATGGGCTGCGGCGACATGGCATTCCAGTCTTCCGGCGGGAACATGCAAGTTAATCGCCGAAGCTGATTCCGATAGCGCGGGCGGTCCGAACGATTTCGCCCTGCGGATCGACCGTTTTCAACTTGCCGACTGCCTGGGCGATATCTACCGCACAGATGCACTCCTGCTGCAGACACACCATTTTGCCGAACCCACCGTTCGCGATTAAGTCGACAGCGGCTACTCCAAAGCGTGTTGCCAGTATGCGGTCAAAGGGCGAAGGTGAGCCGCCGCGCTGGATGTGCCCCAGGACGCTCACTCGAACTTCTTTATGGGAAGTGGCGGCAATCGCATTGCCGATCAGGTTGCCGACTGCGCCAGATCGCCGATTCTCTTTTAACTCCGGCGGCAGCTTGATCCCCTCCGCTACAACGACAATGGTGAAATATTTGCCGTAGGTGGCGCGCTGGCTCACATAGTTGCAGATGTTCTCGATGGTAAACGGGAT
>QIAP01000243.1 GCA_003225075.1 Acidobacteriota bacterium
CCCGAACACCTGCGACGGTGGAGGCGTCCTCGATAGGGCGTATAATTCGCGGCGCTATCACTTCGCGCATTTGGAGATGTCCATGAATCGGACCGCCGCAGTAAATGCTGCAATGGAAATCCTAAAACTTAGGATTCAGGCAGGCTCACATCAAAGTGCCACAACTGCCCAATTGCTGGCTGAGCTAAACGCCCTTGCCGACGGATTGGAAAAGATCAAGGACGAGACCCGATCTTCCGAAGGAGCGTTTTTTCCACCCAAAAGTGAATTTTGACTGTCTCTTGGAATGTTCTGACCCAGTCAATTCCAAATGTTTGTTTATAGAACTCGATTAATTCCTGAAACTGCTGCTCTGTCACGGCTTTCTTATCCTGCATTTGTACTACCTCCTGAGTCAAGTATATTATTGCCAAAACCTTCATCTTGACAGCGCTCTCGAACCGGGCGCAGACTCGCGACCGTTCTCAATTCTGGCTGACTCCCCATCCTCTCCGCGCCCCGATTGAGTTCACGCCGAAACCTGGGCGAGGCCATTTCCCACGATCTCGGTGATGAAGGACAGCAAGGAACCAACAAGGAGGAAATTTCCATGAACAGATATCTACTTGCAGTGGTGATGAGTGTCGTATTAGCGTTGGCCCGGCCAGCAGCGGCGCAGAAGAACACCGTCTTTAGCATGGTGCGGTCGAGCGGCGCCGTGACAGCAGGCTGTATTCCCAACGCTTCGGGGCGGGTCACGATTAACTCGCTCAGCCCAGTCGAAACGATGCACGTGGAGGTACGTGGACTGCCGCCAAATACGGGATTCGATTTTTTCGTCATCCAACTCCCCAATGCCCCCTTTGGCGTGTCGTGGTACCAAGGCGACTTCACGACTGATAGCAGCGGAACAGGCGTTGGAGACTTTGTCGGCCGCTTTAGCATAGAGACGTTTATCGTGGCCCCAGGGAGTGGTCCAGCACCTACCCCTCACACCGCGCCTCCGTTCCCTGATGCAAACACCAATCCGGCGACAGCTCCGGTCCATACCTTCCACTTGGGAGTATGGTTCGACTCGCCAGCGGCCGCGGCGGCGGCGGGCTGTCCGAACACTGAGACTCCGTTCAATGGCAATCACACGGCCGGTATCCAGGCGTTGAGTACCCGCAATTTCGGGAACCTCAACGGACCGTTAAGACGAATCCAATAGCCCTTGAGTTTTTCTTGCACGAAGTTGTCGACAGCGCGTGTCCATGAACTCTTCAAGAGGGCTGGCTAACTGCGAGAGTCGATCAGCCAGGTTTCTCCTCGACTGCCCCACGTTCGGATCCGCCCAAGCGAGTATTCGGCATGGACACGCACTTCGACAAGATTCGCTGGCTTAAATTATCTGGGTTCTCAATCCATCACTGCTTGACCATCAGGATGGGCTTTAAGCCGACAGGTACGGACTGATTCGATATCGCCGTCACGTTGCCAGAGAGATCAAGGTAAGCATTGAACGAGAACGGAGGATTGAGGGAACTAAGATTAACATTGGTAGTTGTGCAGGTTCCGGAACTGCAGGTTTGGGATGTATCCCAAATTGCCTCCGATACTGCGCCGCTCGCAGAGTGAATCGTGCACGTCCACAGTGTAGCAACCGACGGATCGGTGCCGCAGGGCCCGACCGTCGCGGCTCCCCCGTTTGTCCATTGCACAACCCGAACGTAGGCGTTGCCCGGCGCAGTGAGCAAATTGCTGGAGGAATTGTAAAACGCGGATTGGTTAGAGATATCCCAAGTCCACCAGTAGAACTTCGCGACTCGCTTCCACATCTGGATTAAGTAATAGCGCACAACAAAGGAAGCTTGCTGATCGGGATCGGTAATCGCGGTAGTACGGCTTCCATCTGGGTTCTTCGCGTCGCCCCAAAATCCCTCAGTATCGAACAGGGGTTTTCCTTGGGCCGACGCGGGGAGCCGCGCATTGAGATGATCGATTTGATCCCCTACGGCTTCTGCTATTGGACAATCGGACGGACATCCGCTTGAGTTATTGATGTAGCCGTGAAAAGCGTTGATATCGGCATAGTTTCCACCATCGGTGCTCGTCAGGTAAAGACCAAGCCAATCCCCGGCCTTAGAGCCGGCCGTGGCAGCAGGCGTGGTGAACTTTGCGTTCGGGTCGAATCCGATTACCGTGTTTTTTAAGTCCTTCGCCATTCGGGCAAGCATGACTTGGCTGGGATGTTCCACTCCAGAATTGGCGCAATCTGCATTTGCATTCCACTCACGTGCCACGTTGGGTTCATTCCACAGTTCCCAATACTTGATCGTTCCCGGCCCGGCGTGCTGCACGAGTGCCGTGACGAAACTTATAAATGTCTCGTTTGTCCCCGTGCCGTCGCAATTAAGGTCAGCTGGAGGATCGCACGTGCCAGGCCCGTTCTTTTTCGCGAAGTCACAGCAGGGGTTAGGAGAAGAGGAGTTCACGCCATGGGACGATGCCCAACTGGGCGTGGCGAAAATCGTAAACATAATGTCAGTATTGTTCGTCTTGGCTTCGCTCAGCCACCGATCCAATCTCGAAAAGTCATAGGCACCGGGACCAGTATTGATATCTGCCCACTTGACCCCACCGCCGTGACTGCGCCAACTCGTCACGGGAATCCCGGTTGCTGGCCAAGAAGCGCCAAGATCATTGGTATTGATGCCGAAAAACGTTCCCGCTGGCCCGGGATTGAGGGGATATAGACCGGGCAAGGGAGGAGCTGTTGCACTAGAGCCGCCACCGTCGCCGCATACATCATTTTGTGTTTCTNNTTGATCCCATCGACCGCGCAATCCGAGCACATTTCCGCAGCATAATCGCTACCCTAACGGCACATAATCTGTCTCCGCCCAACGAGTCTTAGATGCAAGACTCTGGGAGGTCGTACAGATTGCGTAATGACAGTGGTGAGGTGATTTAGGCTGTAGGTATGAACCCGGAAGACCGAAAAAGTTGCTGACGCAGATGGTTTGGCGCTAAAAACGTTGAAAATAGTTGGACGATCCGAGAGCTCGCCCATTGGCAGGATAAGGGCCTCCGGAGCTTCGATCAGGTCTTCCACACACCGTTAGCTAGCAACCATTGCCCTTAAGTGTAATGGAAAAGGTTTGCGTGCTCCACATTGGGTCTGGCCCTTCTCAGTGGCCGTCTTCAACGCCTGATGAGTTGGACCCGATGCCCAAAAATGTAGAGCTTACCTAGGGGCGCGGTAGCGGGTGCCGAAGAGTGAGCCGTAAGATACACTTTTCCATTTGCAATAGTCGGCAGAGTGAAGACAGTGACAGCCCCGATTCCATCCGCGACATTCATGTTGCTGTTGTACAGTTCCTTTAGAGTTGTCGCGTCGTAGGCATGGAGCACTGAAGGCACGGATGCCGGTTTACGCTGTAAGGTCCATACGATCCCGTTCATGGTGCCGTTGGCCGAAACACTCGGATTCGCTCCCGGATACGAATAAAGATTGTTGCTGTCCGTCTGAAACACGGGACTTGTAGACAGCATGCCGTTGCTGATGCTGAACGCCTTTAGGCTAACCGGCGTGGTGGACTTGGCGGACATGTCGCTGGGTGACGGCCCCACATAGACGAATCCGTTCCAGTACGCCGGCGTATTAAAGACCGTGCCGAAATCCTGCAACTCTTGCACTACGTTGTCGGAAGCGGTGTTGTAACCTCCCATGCTGTCGCGATCAATCAGGTAAATCCGGCCTTGCGGGCGGTATGTGGGGTTAGCGTCTCCCTCTTTCGTTCCCACGATCATGAGATGAGGATGGACTGCGCTGCCTACGGTGTCCGGCAACAACAGAGGACTGCCCGAACCAGCATCCCAATCCTCGCAGTTCAAATCGACTTGATTGAACGGCGTAAAGTGGTCTTGTAACAAAAGGTTTTTTGGATCCAATCTCAGGAAACTGTCGCCAAAATTACGGACATCATCGAATACTCCCTGGCCTGTGCTCAGGAAGATACTTCCGAGCGAATCCGCAGCGACCGCTCCCACACTCCAGATCCCGCCCGAATCGGTAGCCGATGTCATACCCGGACACGTCTGTGACGTCACCACAGGTGTGGAGTTGAATGGAGTCGCCGTCTGCTTGAATGTGGACGTGTTATAGGCGAAGAGCCATCCGTGATAAGGATGTACGTCGAACCGGCTGCCGAATGCGATGTACACCTTTCCCTGGGTGAGCAGTAATGCCGCCCGGTTGTTCTCGCGCAGCGCATTGAACCTTGGCAACGAGGTGTTCCCCGCAAACCTGATCACGGCTGGGCTGCCGGCTTTCTCGGTGCCAGTGGCAAGATCGAGAGCGTGCAATTGAAAGTAGTAACAATAGAACGACGGAGGAGGATTCGTATTAGCTACGCAGTTCGATGACGACTTGATTGAGCTGTCCTCCCGGGTCTTCGCGACCACGTAGAGGGTCTGGCTCGTCGTGTCAATGACTGGTGTGGAAACGATACCTACTTCGAAGGGATTAGGACAGGTAAACCCGGGCGGTGCCACGTCTTTGCAGGGCACCGTGTTGACCGCCGATGCCGGTCCCGTGCTGCTGCATGCATTTCCGTGAAGTACGATGCAGCTCACTTGCCATAGCGGCGTACTCTGATTGCCATCCGCATCGAAAGCGTAAACACTGTCGTGTTCGGTAGCCACGAACACCACATTGTGGGTAATGCCTGCGATGCTGAGGTTGGCAACGTACAAGGGTTGGGCGTGCACATCGCCGTCCAGATCGTAAGTGAACAGCTTGCCGAACTGGGAAGAATTGACGTTCTTGGGAGTCAGTATCGTCTCGTGCGGATTCAGACCAGTACGCGAATTATTGTTGTGGTAGGTGAGCACGCCGAGAAAACCAGTCGCAGCTGCGGATGCCCCATCGCCTCGAGTGACGATCTTACCCGTAGATGGATTGGCAGAATGTGTGGGTTGGGCGAGCAGGAAGAGTAGAGCAATCGGCAGGCAACGGGGAAGTGTCATGGGGTCCTCCGCGCGGATGATTCACTCGCAAGGATCAGCAGAAACTGCAGCCAAAATAGGGGATATGTCGCTTCGAACGGTTGAAGCGTTCGCACACCGCCGAATGAAACGACGAGGGAGATTCTGGCGTTAGGAAAACCAGATGTCAA
>QIAP01000068.1 GCA_003225075.1 Acidobacteriota bacterium
AAAAGTAATCGTCGAAGGACTGAAGCTTTTTGTACCAGCCGGCACCGCGGCGCTTACACGGGAACGCATGGCGCATTTGAACCAGGAGGCTGCTAAGTGGCAGCTGTACGAACTTGCGGAGCGGGGCGAGTCATTGCGCGAGATTGATTGTGGCGACCGCGGCAATATCGCTACCCGGCTGGTGCACGGCACGGACGAAACGGCAGCCAGGGAAAGATTCGCGGAGTCGATCGCGCATATGCGCAATTTGGTGCCAGAGTGTGAGATTGTCGTACTCTCGTCAGCGGAAGTCGTTTTCCGCTTTTGAGGCCTGGAGTTTTGCTCGTGCGCTCCTGTCGCAGGGTGCGGCGTCATTCCGCAATGCGCAGGAGATCGTCTTTGGTGTGGGCGCCGAAGAACGAGTGCTGGGAGAAAAAAATGCCGGCGAATTCGCCGACATGTTGCGCCGCGCCGCTGAGATCCGCTTCCCACGGCTCTCGCCACCACGCGTTGTGGCGGATGCATTCGGAACGCTGGCTCGAGTCGTTGGTCGTGCACGATGTGAGCGCCATTGATGAACGGCTTGATACGAGGTCCACGTATTCTCAGCTGCCGGCTTTTTCTGCGGCCGACCGTGCCATGATTGACGTGCTGGCCGTGACGCTAGAAGGGCACCTGGCAGTCCTTGAACTGAAGGCCGATGAAGATATTCACCTGCCGCTGCAAGGAGTGGATTACTGGTCGCGTGTCGACTGGCATCATAGGCGAGGCGAGTTCCAGCGCTTCGGGTACTTTCCAGGACGTGAGTTATCGCCTGACCCGCCGCTCCTATTGCTTGTGGCACCCGCGCTGCATATTCATCCCGCCACAGACACTTTGTTGCGCTACATCTCACCCGAGATCGACTGGACGCTTATGGGCATTGACGAGCGGTGGAGAGATGGCGTGCGGGTAATTTTCAGGAAGCATGCGGACCCTCAAAGTGAGGGACGCAGCCAGGGACTGCCCGCATGAAGCGCTTGTTACTCCTTCCAAGTGCCCAGAAGTCTGCGCAGAGCGACCAACTGCCCGAGATGGTATGCGTTATGGTCGGCGATCAGCAGGGCCTCGCGCAAGATGGTCTGGCCATCGCCCCAGGGAATTGGCGCATAGAGGTCGGTTCGGGGATTTCTTATCAGGTTCTGTATCGCCTTGAGGTCTTTTCGAAACGCCTTAATGCTGTTGTCCCATGCGGCTGCGTTGGGAGGCGCCTCTGCTTCCGGCCAGTAGCCCTTCGGCCACGGCGGCGATACGTGCTTGCGATTACGGCTGAACTCGAGAATGTCCCACTGTGCGATGCGCATATGCTCGAACAGCATCCATGCCGTGTGCGGAAATCCGTTTACCTTCTGGCCTCGCAAATTGGCCGGAAAATCAACGACCGCATCGTCAAAAGTAGCATGCGCTTCGCCGCCTTTGACCAGGACGAGCAGATGTTCTCGTAGCGATTTTTCTTTGTCATTGTTCATTTCGCTTCGACACATTGCCAAGAGGTTCGGGGGACGATATAGATGTGGCTACCCGAAGCCCTTGGGTTAGGTTGTCGGTTTCGGGTTTCTCTCCACGATACACGCGTGAGATGCCTCGCACTAGGCGACGCATGGGCAACGCGCCTTTCTCGTCGGCGAAAAAGATTTCTCCAATCCGGCTGCTACGGTAATACCAACGTTTGAGGATCGCCAGGTGCTCCATGGTTTCTAGAGCAGTTTTGGCGTCAGCAGAGGGACCCGTGCCGAGCGCTTGCTGCACCCTCGACTCCATGGACTGAGATTTCGCGTGCTCGGACGATTGAATAAAGAAATTTACCGGTCCCGAAATGCATCCCGAGTCGATGCGGAACAACGCTACAGAGTCCGGTGTCGCACCAGGTTGCACCACGACCCCAGAGAGGCGATCGATGCGGTGCACAATTTCCGGGAGCAAACCCAGTACAGGTGATAGCTTTTCCAGACGCGCATGAGTGGCAGCCGCATTCTCAAACTCCAGGTCGGTGGCTGATTGGTCGCGCTGTGTCGAAATTTCGCGGACCAGGGAGTGTCCGCGCGAATCGAAATAAGCCATCACCCGGGCGACCTCAGCCCCGTACTCCTCGTCGGTACAGCCTTTGAAGCAGGGTGCCAGGCACATCTTCATCTCGGAATAGATACACCCTGGAAAACCTGGATCGGGATGCAGATCCTCAACACAACGGCGCATCTTGAAGAAATCGAGGGAGTCATTGGCAAACTTCTCTGCCGCGGCGCGCGACGGAAAAGGTCCGTAGTAGACGGATTGGCCGTTCAATCGCCCCAGGCGCGTCGTGATTGAAGCCCGGGGAAATTCATTTTCGAGGTGCAACTTGATTAAAGGAGCGAAGCGCAGCCTCAGGCGGTCGGAGTATGTCTTTGTAAAGGCGGCACGCAGGATTTGATAGAGCAGGAAGCCGGATTCGAAGTCGGAACCGGTTGGCGCGTACTCGATCCATCCAATACGGTCACGCAGGTTCAATCTCCTCGTGCGTTCTTCGGGAGGTCCCAAGAGGCGGATGAGTCGGCGGCGAAGGTTGGCAGTTTTAGTGATGTAGGGCTCGGCTTGTGGGTCGTTGCTGCGGAGCAGGAAGACTGCGGGCGCGGCTGGAATGGCCGCCAAGATTTCAGCGTCGCGCTCTGGGACGAACTCGACCCGTTGCGTCAGCACCAGATCATTTTAGTGGGGATTCGCCACGGAGGCACGAAGACACGGACGGAATTCTTAGGAACAACGGAATGTTGTAATTTTATGAAATCGTGAGTTCTGAGTGCCACGCTCTTAGCGAAAGCTGGCGCTGCGAAACTTCTGCCGGAAGTCCGAACCGTCGATCTTGATTATCCGGCACATCTCGTGCAATCGAGAGCGCATGCGTTCCCCGATGCGGTCACCAAGCGTCTCGTCACGAGTGGCGCCACGCGGCCCGCCGACAGAGCTGGCTGGTTTGTCATCGAAGTTGGTGGTAATGAGGGTAGTGCGATTGTCGTTGTAGCGGGTATTCAGGATCAAGGCTACTGTGTCCCACACCCATTCGGTCGGCTTAACTGCTCCCAGTTCGTCGAGCACCAAAACTTCCGTCTCGAATACTGGCCGCAAAACCTCAAGCTCCGTGGCCTTTACCGAATCGTTGTACGAATTTTGAATCTGCTTCAGCAATTCACGATAGTCGTAGAAAAGGCAGGGAATTCCTTTCTGCAGGATCAGTTCCTTTAAGATGCCGACCGCAAGATGGGTCTTTCCAACACCGATCGGGCCAATCAGTAGAAGCCCGCTGTTTTCTACAGGGTATTCGGTTACGAAACCCCGTGCTTCCAGCAGCACTCCCTCAAGCGAGCAATGTGCTCCCTCGAAGCGCGTGTCAAATTCCGAGAGCTCGCAATGCTCATAACGTTTGGGGATGCGGGCCGCCGCCAGCAGCGATCGCGTACGCGCCTGCAATCTGCAGTCGCAGCGCGTGACCCGGCGATCACGCTCAGCCGAAACGGTTTTCCAACCCGTACCCTCGCACAGGGGGCAAACTTCTGCGGACACTTTCATGATCTGGGTGCCTTCCCATTGACTCTGCACCCGTCACCGGAGTTCGCGCAAGTAGAAAGCCCGATGCATCTGTGTACATCCTGTGAACTTGTAGGGGTGGTTGTGGAGAAGCGAGGAAAAACAGATCGCAGATTCTTGTCCAAGCCTGGTTCGGGTACGCGCACTTTCGTGCCATGTGCAAACATCCCGCACAACCTCAGGACAAAGACTGTATGCCTCGGATTGAACCAGGCAGTAAACCCCTGCAAATCAAAGATCTTGCGCAAGATCGTGCGGGGGAGAGTTGGCCCCCAGATTGCCAGAGCAACTACAGTCTTGCCGTGGGTGTGCCTTGGGAGCCGCGCTCTGAGCTACTTTCCGGCGGATTCACGCATCTCAGCGAAGCCAGTACGCTCTGGTGCACTAGCAGCCGAGGTGAGTATGGTTACTCTCGCCAGCAACATATCGGAAAGCGGTCTTCCCACCAGCAATCGGTCTGTAGTTGGGTTTCCCTTGAATTGCCCGCCCGCTGATTTCGACCCATTGCGTGACCTGCCCGGCGGATTTATCGACTTTCTGAGGCCTCTCCAGCAACGTTTCACTCCATGGCAACAGGCGCTGGTGGAAGAGCGCGGCAGAGTGCTGGACGATTCGCACCAAGGCAACAAGCCGGCTCACCGCTATCCAGCCGAAGCCATCCGAAATGGCTGGAGAATTCAGCTTCCGGACTGGTGCCAGGACCAGCGTAATCAAATGACCGGGCCGGCCGACGATGCCGACCTCGTCGTGAAGATGCTGAATTCCGGCGCTCCCGGTGTAATGCTCGACCTGGAAGACTCCACCGTTAACGAATGGCAGCACCAGCGGATGGGAGTCGAAAACATTCTCCAGGCATTGCGAGGAACGCTTACTTATTTCGACAGGAAGCGCGGCAACGTAGTCGGGATCAAGCCCAGTTCGACGGTCATTTGGATTCGTCCCCGGGGCCTGCATATAAGCCAGGGCGGAATCTTCGGAGATGAGCTCACTTCAGCCTCGCTATTCGACGTGGCCAGTCTGGTCTTCCGCGTCGACCCATCAGAGCTGAAGCATCCGCTGTCATTTTATATTCCGAAATCCGAGTCGGCGGATGAAGCAGTGTGGTGGCGCGATCTATTCCAAGCCCTGGCTGAAGCGCGGGGGTGGCCGAAAGATTACATCAAGTGCATGGCCCTTGTGGAATCACATCCGCTGGCGTTTCAAATGGAGGAATTTCTCTATAACCTGCGCGAACACATCCTCGGATTGAATCTTGGCCGCTGGGATTACATGGCCAGCCTGATTCACTTCAATCTCGACGACCCGGCATGGGTGTTGCCTGACCGCAATACGATCCCGCACAACGTGCCATTTTTTCAGAACCTGCGTGAACTCATGCCGGAGATTTGCCACAAACGCGGCGTGTTGGCGATTGGCGGCATGACCGCGCTCTACCCCAGCCGTGAGGATCCTGAACTGAACGGGCGGGCGTTGGCAACCCTGGAGAAAGACAAGAAAAACGAAGCGGATTGCCTGATGGACGGCGCATGGACCGGGCATCCCGACCAGAATCAGATCGCAATTGATCAGTTTCCATTCCCTAACCAGCTTCACGCGCGGCGAGCGCATGCCGAACGTTATCCCGATCTGCGACCGCTCCCGAAGGATGTGGGAAAGAGAACCATCGAAGGAACGCGAGCCGCGGTACGGACTGTCATCCGCTATCGCAACGGGGTGCTAAACGGCAAAGGCGCAAGCCTGCTCGATGGCTACATGGAAGATCTCGCCACCGATCGCATTTACCGCCTGATGATCGCGCAGCGGATGAGGCACAGCCAGTTTACAGAGATCGTTGACGATTCAGGAAAGCCGGTCGCTCACACGCCATCACTGATCAGGCAACTGTTTGACGAGGAGCTGGAGAAATTATTGAAGGCTCTGCCGGATGATGCATCTTCCGAAGCGCGCGACAAGCTCCGGCAGGCGCGGCACATCAGCGAGACTATGGTGTTGAATGAAGAATTTAATCCCGTTTAGAGCATGATCGGGAAAGGAAAATCTACCGTGAAAAAAAACGGAAAAGACTTGAATCTGGCAAAAGAATGGTCCACGAATCCGCGGTGGCAAGGGGTTACGCGGCCTTACACACCGCAAGATGTGGAACGACTGCGCGGCTCGATTCATGTCGAGCAAACCCTGGCGAGACTCGGCGCTGACCGGCTATGGCGCCTGTTGCACACCGAACCTTACGTTCCGGCTCTTGGCGCTATGACTGGCAACCAAGCGGTCCAGCAGGTGAAGGCCGGACTCTCCGCCATTTACATCAGTGGGTGGCAAGTGGCGGCAGATGCCAATGACGCTGGCCAAATGTACCCGGACCAGAGCCTATATCCGGCGGACAGCGTTCCCAATGTGGTCCGACGCATCAACCAGGCACTCACGCGAGCCGATCAAATTCATCACGCGGAAGGACAAAACGGTAACTATTGGTTTGCTCCACTCGTCGCGGATGCGGAAGCTGGATTCGGCGGAAACCTGAACGCGTTTGAGCTGATGAAGGCGATGATCGAGGCGGGCGCAGCCTGCGTTCACTTTGAAGATCAACTTTCGTCGGCGAAGAAATGCGGCCATCTCGGTGGCAAAGTTCTAGTACCCACGTGCGAAGCCATCCAGAAACTCGTCGCGGCACGTCTGGCTGCTGATGTCCTCCGCGTGCCCACGCTTATCATGGCACGCACAGATGCTAATAGCTCACACCTTCTAACCAGCGATATCGACTCGCGCGATCACCAATTTCTCACTGGCAACCGCACCGCGGAAGGCTTCTTTTGCATTCGCGGCGGCCTTGATTCGGCTATTGCGCGTGCCATCTCCTACGCACCTTATGCGGATTTGGTGTGGTGTGAGACTGCTGAACCCAGTATTGAGGAAGCCCGCCGCTTCGCAGACGGTGTGCATGCGAAATATCCTGGGAAATTGCTGGCTTACAACTGCTCCCCGTCATTCAACTGGAAGAAGAAACTGGATGACGCTGCGATCGCGCGCTTCCAAAAAGAACTGGGAGCGTTGGGGTACAAGTTCCAATTCATCACACTCGCCGGATTTCATGCGCTCAACCTCAGCATGTTCGAGTTGGCACGCGGATACCGGCTCGAAGGAATGACGGCCTATGCCCGCTTGCAGGAGAAAGAATTTAGCTGTGAGCGCGAAAACGGTTATGAAGCGGTCAAGCACCAGCGTTTCGTAGGCACCGGCTATTTCGATATGGTCACGCAGGTGATTGCGGGAGGGACATCGTCCACTACGGCGCTCACCGGCTCGACCGAGCAGGAGCAGTTCGGTGCGACCAATAAGCATGATGGAAACGGTTCCGGGGCCGTAACTGGCGAGATGCTGGGCGATCCTTCCATTCCATCTCCTGAACAGGTTATGGTTTCGGGCACCCGGTCTGCAAAACCGCGCGCTGGAGCCTGACGTTTAACTCGATTTTTCGGCCGAAAGCCACTCTTCTCACACGCTTCCAAAGGGGGAGAGTGGCTCGTTCTTTTAGACTTCCTAGGGTATATCACCGACCTGTTGCGGCTTTTGGGCGGCGGGAACCTGAAATAGACCGTCCGGTGCGGATTTTCACAGTTGACATTCAGAAAAGACGGCGGAGAATAGCAGCCATCAGGTTTCCCTCTAAGCGGGTGCTTAGTGCTCACCTCCCCCGGTGCGCGCTGGAGAAACTTTTGGAACCTGCAGGAGAGAAGATGAACAAAGCCGATCTCGTTGACAGGATCTCAGGCGCTTGCGATATGAGCAAGACGCAAGCTGGGGCTGCGATCGATACTGCAGTGGACAGCATTACTGCTGCTCTGAAGAAAGGGGATCGGGTGGCCCTGATTGGTTTCGGCACATTCTCTGTTTCACAGAGAAAAGCCAGAAACGGGCGCAACCCGCAAACGGGCGCCACAATCAAAATCGCCGCCCGGAAAGTAGCAAAGTTTACACCTGGGGCGGATCTCAAAAAAGCAGTCAACCGTAGCAAGTGAGTTTTTCTTCATTAACCGGACGGCGGGGGGTCGGCCCTGCCGTCTTTTCTTTTGTCGGAATATCTCTCGTAGCGCTTTGTCAGGTTGTTGAATCCTGCATGCATCCTGTAGAATCTTAATGATTCAAAAGAGTTTTGGGAGACACATGAAAGCAGCAATTCATCCCGCTTACAATGAAATCCGCGTGCTGTGCGCATGTGGCAATAGTTTTACTACTCGTTCGACCCATAAGGGCGACATCCACGTAGAAATCTGCTCCAACTGCCATCCGTTCTTCACCGGCAAACAGAAGTTGATGGATACTGCGGGCCGGGTGGAACGTTTCCGGCGCAAGTACGCTAAGGCCGACGCGACCAAGGCGGCAGAAAAGATAACCGCGGACAAGAAGTAAACCGCCCGTAACTGGAATTAAGTCTGATACGGCCCCCGTGCTGCCTGCGGGGGCTTCTAATTTGCTATTGCGGATACAATAGCCACGTGCAGAAGCATTGGGACAATCCGCCCGGAAACAGAGGCGAGGGTGCCTGCGTGGCCCAAGCCCTGAGGTCCATCCCCGCTTGTCTCTTAATCGGCGGCCTACAACTTACACCCGCGACGGTGCTCGCTCCCATGGCGGGCGTTACCGACACCGTCTTCCGCCGCTTCATCCGTAACCTTGGCGGCTGTGGGCTCATCATGACCGAATTTACCTCGGCGGATGGCGTACTTCGTGCCAAAGATAAGAAGGCGAAGCTCTACCTGCACTTCTACGAGGATGAGCATCCGATATCGGCGCAGCTATTCGGCAGCAATCCCCAGGTGATGGCGGATGCCGCCCGCATGGTCGAAGATCTCGGGTTCGATCTCATCGATCTAAATCTGGGATGTCCCGCTAAAAAAGTAGTCAAGTGTAACGGCGGCTCGGGGCTGTTGAGAGACCTTCCGGCGATTCGCGGCATCTTCGAAGCGGTGCGGGCTGCGGTAAAGATTCCGTTCACCGTAAAATTCCGCGCCGGATGGGACGAGCAGGAAATCATCTGCGTCGAGTTGGCAAAGATGGCTGAAGATTGCGGATTATGTGCTGTCGCCCTGCACGCCCGCACCCGCGAGCAGGGTTACAGTGGACAAGCGCGGTGGGACTGGATTGCTGCGGTGAAAGAAGCAGTGAAGATCCCGGTGATCGGCAATGGTGACATCCGCATGCCCGAGGACGCTTGCGCTATGGTGATGCAGACCGGTTGCGATGCTGTGATGATTGGTCGCAGCGCGGCATCAAACCCCTGGATCTTCCGCCAGATCGAACAGTACACAGCCAGCGGCCGCTACGATGAACCTACCGATTATGATCGCTACCAGATGATTCGAACCTATTTCGCCATGCTGATCGAAGAAGAGATGCCAGGTGCTGCGGGCAAGATGAAACAGTTTGCTTCCTGGTTCACTCATGGCGTGCCGGGGGGTGCGGCACTGCGCAAGGCGATCTACGAAGCCAAGACGGAATGCGAAATCCTGGCCCGAGTGGAACAGTTCTTTGAAAAAATCCTCAGTCCGTGCGGCGCGGGCAACCTCGCCCGCGACGTCTAGGCTTTAGGAGAACCACCCGAACCGCTGTCCGGCGGGTTGTCTGTTGGCCCTCTGGCCACCAGTTTCCCCATAGCACCCTTCTCCACGTACGCCCATGGCACGTTCGGATCATGGGTAAATACCGTCAGCCATTTTTCCGGGAGTGCTCGTGCGTAATATCGCTTGCGGCTTTCTATTGTTTCTAGCGGGAAGAGATCGAAGGCCATCACCCAGTTTAGATCCAGATGTGCGCTCGTGGGAATGAGATCGGAGATGTAGCAAGCCGTCTTGCCGCCGCTATTGATAATGACAGCCTGCATCTTCGCGGTATGGCCGGGGAAAATTCTCACCGCAATGCCGGGTACGATTTCCTGATCGCCATGCAACAGATGCATCTGTCCGCTTTTAATCAGCGGATCATAGTTATCGCTGATGTAGCTGATGGCGTCACGCTCGAGCTGCCGGCGTCCATGTTGCCATTCACCTTCCTGTACGTAGTACTGAGCTTTGGGAAACGTCGCGACTGTCCGGCCGTTTTTGCGCACTGTGTTCCAGCCGCAGTGGTCAAAATGCAGATGGCTATTGATGACGATGTCGATGTCTTCAGGCCCTACTCTTGCCGCGCTGAGATTTTCTAAAAGCTTGGCGGGCTGGCTGTAAATCTTGGCCATCCTCTCAGAGAGCTTGTTGCCTATGCCCGTCTCGACCAGCACGGTGTGCTTCCCCGTGCGGATCAGCAGCGAATTGAGTCCAACTACAACCCGGTTCTGCTCGTCGGCCAAGACCTTCCTGGACCACATAGATTTTGGAACCACGCCGAAGAGTGCTCCGCCGTCAAGATAGTAGGTTCCGTCTGAGAAGGTGCTCAACTCGAAGTCGCCGAGGCTAAGACGCTGCAAAATAGTGCATCTCCTTCGAAGAACGGTTGAGCTTTGCTCCGCAGGACAGGCGAGGATGCCCAGTTCCGACGAGATTCGTTTCTACGCTCGGAGGCGACGTTATTTTAGTTCACGCTCGAAATGGTCTTGAATCATGTGGAACAACTCGGTGCGAGCTTCGGGTCCGGAGATGCTATGCGTTTTGTTGGGAAAAAACATCATTCGGAACTGTTTGCCCGCTTTTATTAGCGCGTCCACCATCTGAATACTGTTTTGCAGGTGAACGTTGTCGTCACTGGTTCCGTGCGCTAGAAGGAGTGAGCCATGCAGGTTACTTGCGGCCTTTGGTATCGCCGAGTCGTCATACGCCTTCGCGCCCTGCTTTGGTAGTCCCATGTAGCGCTCGGTATAAATCGTGTCATAGTTGCGCCAATCGGTTACCGCAGCGACGGAAACCCCCGCTTTAAATACGTTCGAATGGGTCATCAAATATAGCGTCATCGATCCACCGTTACTCCAACCCCAAATCGCAATTTTATCCTTGTCGAGCTGCGGATATTGGGTGAGCAGGCTATTCAACGCAGAAAGTTGATCCTTCAACTCGACTGCCCCGAATTGCTTGCGTATAGCAGCACTGAATTTCAGACCGCGGTTCGGAGTGCCGCGGTTATCGACAGAAAAGACGGCAAAGCTATGCTTGACTAGCAACTCGTGGAAAAGCTCAGTGGATCCTCCCCAGGCGTTGCGCACTAACTGACCCGCTGGCCCGCCGTAAACGCTTACGATCAGAGGAATCTTGCTGGTGGCAGTGCTTTCCGTCGGCAGCAGCAGTTGACCGTACAACGTCGAGCCGTCGTCCGACTTAAACTCGAGATACTTAGGAGGAGTCAACCCGTAATCAGCAACGCTACGAGATTCCCAGATTCTATTGCACGGGCCGCCAACTGCGCACACCGACATGCGAGGAGGCGTTAATGTTGATGAATAGTTCTCAACGTAGTGTTTTGAGTCATCGGCGAAAGTCACGGAGTAGCTGCCCTCTTCGCGGGAGAGCTGCTGAAAGCCGGTCCCATCGAGCTTCACGGAAAAGATCTGCGTCTGCCGAGGGTCGTCCCTGTTCGCAGTGAAGAATACAGTTCCGGAATCTTCGTTGACGCCTTCGACTCCCAGCACCTCGTAGTCTCCGCGCTCCAGTTGTTTCTCCAATTTTGCGTCGGCCGCGAGCAGATTTTGCTTGTCAAAACTGTAAAGGTATAGATGTGTATGGCCGTCGCGCCAGCTTGACCAGAGGAATCGGTCACCAGACTTTAGAATCCTGAAATCATCATTCACATTTACCCAGGCATCGGGACTGCTCTCGGTCAGAACTTTGCGCGAGTGGCCGGAATGCGTCTCGATGAAGTAAAGATCCATTGTGTCCTGCGCGCGGTTCATGACTTCCGCCCAGAGCAGCCCATCGCGCACCCAGCCGAAGCGCGGAATGTATATATTGGTTTCCTTGGTAAGCGAAATCCATTTGACCTTGCCGCCATCCGCACCCACGACTCCTAATCGCACGCTTGGATTGGGATCACCAGCCTTGGGGTACTTTTCCATATCAACCTTGGGATGGGTAGGCAGCCAATCCGTAATCGGATACGTCGGCACAAGATTTTCGTTCATCTGCAGGAAGACAATATCTTTGTTATTTGGCGACCAGAAATAATTGCTCCGCACACCGAGTTCTTCCGCATAAACCCAGTCCACTTCGCCATTGAGCACACTTTCGTCCTTGTCGATTGTGATCTGCTTTTCATCCTTGGCGGAAATAGGCCGCACAAATAAGTTGTGCTTACGAACATAGGCTAGATGACTTCCGTCCGGAGAGAACTTGGGGTCCTCGCTCGGCTCTGGAGCCGACGTGAATTGAACTGCGGTGCCATTACTTAAATCGTAAAGCCAAAGCTGTCCCTGTGAATCGAACAACAAATGTTTCGAGTCAGGGGCCCAGGAATATGCTGCCACGTGGTAGCGCGTGAGCCGCTCCTTTTCCCGCTCGTCTTTGATCTTCTCTGGCGGGGGCGAGAGCATGGCCAGCTTGGCCTCGCTCACTAGGATCTTTTTCTCCCCGGTCGCAGCATCAACGTACCAAAGTTCGCCATGCTCCCCCGAGTCATCGCGCTGAACGAATGAGACCCTCGATCCGTCCGGACCCCATTTCACGGTTTCCGGGGCGCGGCCGGTCAGGCTACCTTCGGCGAATATTGCTTCGATGGTGAGCTGCTTTTTTGGCGAGGTTTCGGCGGCTGTAGACTGCGCGATTCCGCGCGATGCCATTGCCAATGTGAGTAGACCTACTAGCCCAAAGAATCGTTTCACACGCTGGCTCCCAAGAATAGAAGTCCCCAAAAAATCAGCAGGGCTGAAAAGTGTACACCGTCGGGACAAGGGGAGTATCGGAACAGCAGTAGAACTCGCTTATCACATCGACATCTTTGAATATGGCAGGCGATCCCACACGTTCCAGAAGGCCTTCATTTCATCAGGAGTGCCCAGCGAAACGCGGATGTAAGTATCCATGGGTGGAAACCGCCGGCCGATCAGAATGCCGTTCTTCTTGAAGTGTTGGATGGTTTCCTCGGCCGGATGATCTGTGTTCATCATCACGAAATTAGTATGCGAATCGATCGGTTTGAGCATTCGAGCCATTGCCTGATTGAAGAACTCCTGACGATCATCCGTATTTCGCTTCATTGACTCTTGAATACTCTCCTGATCTTCCAGAGCGACCATCGCCGCCCGAGCAACGATGCTGTTAATGTTGTCCATGGTCATGTAAGGACGCATCTGTTGGATCGTCGCCGGAGCAGCGACGGCGTACCCGAGCCGCAGGCCGGCGAGCCCGTAAATCTTGGAAAAAGTCCGGCTGACAATCACGCGATCATGCTCTACCGGCTTATCTATAAATGACGCGTACATCGCAGACTCGCCGGCGAAATGGTGGTATGCCTCATCGATCAGGACATAAGTATTTGCAGGCAGCCGGCTGATGAAGGTTTCGATGGCTTTGCGCGGAGTCAGCGTGGCAGTTGGATTATTTGGATTGCAGATATAAACCAACGAAGGTGATCCCTTGGTATGAATCACTGTCGCGTCCAAATCATGAGCCAATTCTCTATTGAGCGGCACGGCTGTAATCTGGCATCCCGTAGATTTGGCGTATTGCTCGATCGCCTCGAAGGTCGGCACCGGCACAATCAGTTTCTTATCCCGTCCGAGGAACGCCGCAGTGGCGACTCGCAGTATCTCAGTTGATCCGCACCCGACTAATATTTGGTCCCGCTTGATGCCGTGAGATCCCGCAATGCGATCTTCCAGCGTGTCATATTGAGCGAAGGGATAACGGTTTGCCGTGCCAAGGGCATCCCGCATCGCTGCCATCACACGCCGGGAAGCGCCGTAAGCGTTCTCATTACTGTCCAGGAGGATGGGCCCCCCGGGCTCTCGGTTACGGGGCGGCTCTAGGACGGCGGCGGAAGTAATCTGGCTGAACGGAAGCTGCACTGCGCCAACGGCAGCGCCCGCTCCTAGGGCACGGAGAAAATTTCTTCGGGACAAACTCATGGGATCACAAAACGCGATGCCTTGATATCTCGTATATTGAACATGATGCCAGAATTTTCCGTCGCAAAGAAATAAATTAGGTCGCCGCCAGCTCGTTGATGGCCTACCCGAGCGATGGAGCAGTCCTTGACCTGTCCCGCCGTCCGCGATTCATCCATTGTGGGTGCCGGGAAGGCCTCCATTGGCGTGATAAAATCAAGCTAGCTCTACTCCTAACAATGCTTCCAGACATCGATAATCTGCTGCTTTTGCAAGAAGCCGACCGGGAGATCCGCCGTTTGAATGATGAAGTTGCGGCCTTACCCAAGCGTGTTGCCGCAATCGAAGCAAAACTGGCCGGCACCAAGGCAAGTCTGGAAAAGGCCAAAGCCGCCATCAAGGCCGATGACGCGGCGCGCCGCAAGTTCGAGACCGCCATCCAGGACCTGCATCAGAAAATCTCAAAGTATCGCGATCAGTCTCTCGATGTAAAAACCAATGAACAGTACCGGGCGCTGCTGCACGAAATCCAGTTCGCCGAAAAGGACATTCGCGCCAATGAAGACAAGATCCTTGAACTCATGGTGCACGCCGAGCTGCGAGACAAAGAGGTAAAAGCAGCCGAGACAGAGCTTAAATCTGAAGTGGCGGAGATAGAAAAGGAAAAAGCCGACGCCCGCCAGCGCACCGCTGAAGATGAGAAGCAACTGACGGAGTGGAATGCCAAACGCGAGACGCTACGCGGCGCGATCGCTGCCGACCTCCTCCGCCATTACGAGCGGGTGATGAAATTTCGGGGTACCGGTCTTTCCGAAGTGCGCGATCACAAGTGTATGGCCTGCCAGGTGATGCTCCGTCCACAAACCTACAACGAAGTGCGCGCCGGAGAGAAGATCGTCATGTGCGAATCCTGCCAGAGGGTTCTTTATTTCAATCCGGCAAACGAGGCCGGCATTGAGCGTACGAATATGACTCGAAAACGGCGCGTCCGGCCCAAAGCCGACGCCGATCAGGCCTGGTATCACCGTTCCGCCTACGGGCAGCACGAGGAAGTCTTCCTTGGATTCGTGAATAGCCAGGGCACGTCCAGCCGCCGCGTCTATGATCTGCATACCGGGCGCAAGATTGGCGATACGGAATCTCGCGACGGTAACTATCACACTGCCTTTGCGACCGACCTGGAACACGCCACTCGCCTGAACGGAAGCTGGAATGAAACGGAACTCGACGAATGGGGAGCGGAATTACCCATGACCGTTCTGGACGCTCTGCACTCTGACCTCGCGGCCGCTCGTGCCGAATCGAAGGCACGAACCCACGCGGAAGCCGTTCATTCCGAACATCCTGCTGCCAGCTAACCGTATTCGAAAGAACATTCTTCCAGTTCGTACCTTGCGGCCGGGTCAAGACCATGGCTAAGAAACACCCTCTGCCGGATGCGCATTTTCCCAGAATAAAGGTCTCTGATCGTGGTGCGAGCCGCTTGCGTGGCGGTCACGTCTGGGTATACCGATCCGATATCGCCTCTGCCGATGGAATTCCACCAGGTTCCCTGGTTAACGTTATCGACCCGCGCGACAAGTTTCTCGGCACCGCTCACTACAGCAGCGCATCGCAGATCGCCATCCGCATGCTTTGCCCTGAGTCGATGACGGATTTTCCCACCCTTCTGCGGCAGAGAATCATGGCTGCGATCGCTTATCGCGAACCGATCGTCCGCGACACTGACGCCTATCGCGTCATTTTCAGCGAAGGTGACTTTCTTCCCGGCTTGATCGTGGATCGGTACCACGACGTTGTTTCGATGGAAGTCCTGACCCAGGCGATGGACAGCGAACCGTTGCGTGCAGGTGTAATTTCGGCTCTAACCGAAAACTTACGCCCCGCAGCGATCGTGGAGAGAGTCGAGCCACGAATTCGCGAATTGGAACAGCTCCCGCCACGGGATTCGGGTTTGATCCAAGGTGAAAAAAAAGAAACGGAATTCTCCATGAACGGTGTCCGTTTTCGCTACCGCGCACTCGAAGGTCAGAAGACCGGAGCCTTCCTCGACCAGCGGGAAAATTACGCTGCTGCTGCCCAATACGCCCACGGCGAAGCGCTGGACGTCTTCTGCTACCAGGGAGCGTTCGCATTGCACCTGGCAGGGCGCTGTTCACAAGTCACGGGGGTGGATAGTTCCCGCCCCGCCCTGGAGATGGCTGAGCAGAATGCCTCTCTGAACCGGCGAGAGATCGAGTGGATCGAGGCGAATGCCTTTGACCTGCTCAAGGACTACTCCGCTGCCGGACGCCAATACGACACCATCATCCTCGATCCACCCGCTTTTGCTAGGAGCAGGCGTGCGCTGGAAACCGCGATGCGCGGATACAAGGAACTCAATCTCCGCGCCCTGAAGATGCTGCGTCCCGGGGGCATCCTCGTGACCTGCTCTTGCTCATATCACGTCAGCCCGGCTGAATTCCTGGCAATGCTGGCGGAAGCGTCGCGCGATAGTCACAAGAATATTCGAATACTGGAAAACCGCAGTCAGGCCAGGGACCATCCGATGGTGCTAACAATCCCGGAAACAGCCTATTTGAAGTGCGTCATCGCCATAGCTTAAATAGTTGAAAGTATGGCAATAATGTTATATTGACAATAATACGCTCATATTTTATGCTACTGACATACTAAGTAAGGCATCAGAGCAGTGAAGATGCCATAAATCCAAGTTTGAAGATTTGAAGGAGGAAAAGATCTATGACAGTCATTACCCGTTGGGATCCGTTCCCTGAGTTTTCAACCCTGCAAGATCGTATGAACCGGCTGTTCCGCGAATCGCACGGGCCGGAGGGGGAAGAGTCATTGAGTACCAGTACCTTTGCCCCGCCTGTCGATGTTTACGAGGACGACCACAACGTCGTTCTCACGATCGAAGTTCCGGGCATTGACGAGAAAGATATAGATGTTCGTATCGAGAACAACACCCTGACCGTGCACGGCGAGCGCAAACTCGAAAAAGAAGAGAAGGAAGAGAATTATCGCCGAGTGGAGCGGCAGTACGGTAGTTTCACTCGCTCTTTCACGTTACCAAGCACCGTGGATCCGGAGCAGGTCAGCGCCAACTATGAGAAGGGCGTGCTGAAGATCAAGCTGGCCAAGAAGGCGGAAGCCAAGCCCAAGCAGATTAAAGTGAACGTTGGCAGCGAAAGAACCTTGGAAGGCAAGGAAGCCAAGGGTGCCGGCCGGGCCGCGTAGGGCGAGCAGACCCTCGGCGGTGCAACTGGCTAACGGGCGATATCAATATAAGAGGGGAGGCGGCGTAACGTCCCCTCCCGCTTTCAATCTGCAACTGTAGTTTTGGTTTTGAATCGCTAAATTACTAAATCCCCTCGTCACATATTGACATCGTGGAGCAGTAAGATCAGGAGCGAGATCATGCCTATTCGCTGGGACAAATTTACTGTTAAGGCGCAGGAAGCAGTACAGCGCGCCACCGACCTCGCGTCGGAACACGGCAATCCGGAGCTGATGCCGGTGCATCTGCTCGCGGCTTTGCTGGAAGATCGCGAAGGCATCGTCCCACCCATCCTCGAAAAGATCGGTATCGGCACCCAGGCGGTGCTCAGCGATCTATATCGCGAGATTGAGCGGTTGCCTAAAGTTTCTGGCGGAGGCGCCCATCAGGCGACGCTCTCCGCGGCAGCGAACCAGCTCCTGGAACGTGCCTTCAAAGAGGCCGACAATTTCAAAGACGAGTATGTTTCAACCGAGCACCTGCTGCTCGCCATCACCCACCTAAAACGCGACGCAGCTCAGCAGCTATTGGCCCGTCATGGCGCTACTTACGACGCGATTTTGAAGGCGCTCACGGCCGTCCGTGGCTCGCAGCGTATTACCGACCAGAATCCAGAGGCTAAGTACCAAGCGCTGGAACGCTATGCCAAGGACCTGACAGAGTTGGCGCGCCGCGGGAAACTCGATCCCGTCATCGGGCGCGACGAAGAGATTCGCCGTGTCGTGCAGGTCCTTTCCCGTCGCACCAAGAACAATCCAGTCCTGATCGGCGAACCAGGTGTGGGGAAGACTGCCATTGTTGAGGGACTGGCGCAGCGGATCATTTCCGGCGATGTCCCTGAGGTCCTGAAGAACAAGCGCGTGGTCGCTCTCGACTTGGGGTCGATGTTGGCGGGAGCCAAATATCGGGGTGAGTTTGAAGATCGTCTTAAGGCTGTCCTCAAAGAGATCGAAGACTCTCAGGCTCAGATTATTCTTTTCATCGACGAGCTACACACGCTGGTGGGCGCGGGCGCGGCCGAAGGCGCGATTGACGCGTCCAACATGTTGAAGCCGGCACTGGCCCGCGGCGAACTGCGCGCCATCGGGGCTACTACGCTGAATGAATATCGCAAGTACATCGAGAAGGACGCCGCCCTGGAGCGTCGTTTCCAGATTGTCTTCGTCGGTGAGCCCAACGTAGAAGATACAATCGCAATTCTTCGCGGTTTAAAGGAACGCTACGAAGTGCATCACGGAGTGCGCATCAAGGACTCGGCGATTGTCGCCGCGGCCACGCTGTCACATCGCTACATCTCGGATCGCTTTCTGCCCGACAAAGCCATCGACCTGATCGACGAAGCTGCGGCATCTCTGCGTATCCAGATCGACTCTATGCCGACTGAGATTGATCAGCTTGAGCGTAGGGCCACGCAGCTCGAAATCGAGCGTCAAGCCTTGAAGAAAGAAGATGATCCGAACTCGCGCGAACGTCTGGCAGCGATCGAGAGAGAATTGGCCGACCTGCGTGAGAAAGCCACCGCGCTGAAGGCCAAGTGGAAGAAAGAAAAAGAGTTGATCGCCCGCACCCGTCAACTCAAAGAAAGAATCGAGCAATTGAAGCTCGAAGAGCAAACTGAGGAGCGTAAGGGCAATCTGTCGAGAGTGGCGGAAATCCGCTACGGCCTACTGCGTCAGGCCGAAGAAGAGCTGGCTCAGCTTACGGCACAGATCGATGACAAATCCGCAGGCGGACGTGCCCCGCGCATGCTGAAAGAGGAAGTGGATGAAGAGGACGTCGCTCGCATCGTCTCTAAGTGGACCGGCATCCCAGTTTCCAAAATGCTGGAGGGTGAAGTTAAAAAGCTGGTTGCCATGGAAGAACGCCTACGGCAGCGAGTTGTCGGTCAGGATCCCGCCCTTGAACGCGTAGCGAGCGCCATCCGCCGCTCTCGTGCTGGATTGAGCGATCCCAAGCGGCCCATCGGTTCTTTCATCTTTCTCGGCCCGACGGGTGTCGGCAAAACCGAACTGGCTCGCGCCCTCGCCGAGTTTCTCTTCGACGATGAACACTCTATGGTGCGGATTGATATGTCGGAATATATGGAAAAGCATGCCGTGTCACGCCTGATCGGTGCACCACCAGGCTATGTCGGTTATGAAGAGGGCGGCCAGCTTACCGAGCAGGTTCGACGGCGTCCCTACTCCGTCGTGCTGTTCGATGAAATCGAAAAGGCTCATCCCGACGTCTTTAACATCCTGTTGCAAATCATGGAAGACGGCCGCCTTACCGACGGCAAGGGCCGCACCGTGGACTTCCGCAACACGGTCATCATCATGACTTCGAACATTGGGTCCAGTTACTTGCAGGCTGAGAACATGCGCGCCGCGGATGATTTTGCGCGCGCCAGCGAGCTGGTGATGAATGCCCTGCACGGCCACTTCAAGCCCGAGTTCCTGAACCGCGTGGACGACATCATCATCTTCAGCCCACTCGGAAAAGAACAACTGGTCAAAATCATCGAGCTGCGCCTGGAAGACTTACGCCGACTGCTCGCCGAGCGCAAGATCTCGCTCGAGCTGACCGACGCCGCCAAAGAACTGCTGTTTACGGAAGGCTTCGCTCCGAACTTCGGTGCGCGACCGCTGAAACGTGCCATCCAGAAACTGGTGCAGGATCCGCTCGCGCTGAAGATTCTCGATGGCGAAGTGCTGCATGGCGATCACGTTGTGGTTGACGCCGACAAGCGCGCCGGGAAGATGATTTTCACGGTTAGCAAGCGCGTCGGGGAAAAAGAACCTGCAAAGACGCGAAAATAGTTATTTCTCTGAGTTTTCCGCAGAAGCTCCGGGCAGGGCCTTATAGGCTTTGCTTTCTATCATCTTGCATAGCTCGGCGAGCAACCAGACACTGCGCAACGCTGAAGGTGAACGTGTGACGGGTGATCAGCCACCCCTGGTCGCCGTCTGCTCTTTCCTTGCTCCGCGGTAAGGTGATTATTTCCAATTCCTCCCGACATCACCTCTTTCGCAGTGTTCAGGTGTTCGCTAACACCTCAAGATTTATCCGCAAACATCCACAAGCGTCGACAGTGGCAGCAGAACAGCGAGCCCCAATTCGCGCAGTCCGCAGCCGATGGCGGACCGCATACGTTGAAGCCCCGGTCTCCTTTTGCCGATGACCTCACTGGGGATTGAGGAGTTATGAGGCGAATCCTTCGCACGCTCTTTCTGACGATGCTGCTCATTGGTTGTGGATCGCCCAATGCACCCCCAGTTGGGTTCCTAAATGAGACTCTGCACTCCACGAGTGACCTGTGGGCTATCTGGACCACGGCGCAGAATAGCGTTGCCAAAAGAGTGGACATGAATCCCATGCAGCGTTTCCTTTATGGCGCTCCCGCAAATATTCGTGCGGGCGATGCACGTGCGCTGGCCGCTCTGCCCCATCAACTTCGGGTAGCGGCCGAATCCGACGTCCTCTCCAGCGTCCTGTTCGCTGCTACTCGCGATTTCCGCGCTGACCCTACGGGCCTGATTGCCTGTCCGCAACCGTGTAGTGTCCGCTACGCAGTCGCCTACTCCTGATGTCAGCATCGCCTTACAAAGTACGCTGCGTCATGGGAATTTCAGGACGACAACTTCACCAATATTCTCGAATATGAGTTCGAGAATCAAATCATGTCCGCCTTGGGATATGACATGAAATGGCGATAAGCATGTCTGACTACATTCCTTCCCGCGGTCAGGATAAAATAAAGTCGATATGCGGTATCTGGTACGAGCGCGAGTGAAGCCCGGCCGCGAAGCCGCGCTCCTGAGTGCAATTGAAAGTGGCACTTTGGGCGAGGGATCAGTTGCTGAAGGCGAGTACCTTCGAAACATGAAGGACGCTCGGCTCTGCCAGGACCAAACCGCCCGCTGGGTCGAAGTCTGCTATTGCCCGACTCCTCTCCAGGAAGAGCGCCCATATTGGGAACAATATTTTGATTTAACGCGAGTTCAAGACGCGCATGACCGCGGCCGTTGCCGTGACCAGAACGGTTCTGAACCTTGGGCTTGTAGTGATTGCGACTGCACAGAACGTTTAGAACGTAGACTGGAGACTACGGGAGAAGGGTTTCTGGAATCTCTTCGCCGCGCACTTACCAAGCTTTAACCGGCCACGCCGTGCCGCAGAAAGAGAATTCGGACGAAACCGAGTCTAGTTCTTTCGTTCGCTCTTCCTCGAAGAGCTTTCGGACTTGGAAGAACTCTCAGAGTTCGATGAACTTTCTGACTTAGAAGACCCATCAGACTTGGAAGAGGTTTCCGGCTTATCTGACTTCGACTTCCCTTCCTTCTTGTCTTCCTTTTTCCCACTGGAGTCGCCGTTCGAAGAAGAACCTGCCGAGGAGGACTTCTTAGCGTAATCAGTTACGTACCAGCCCGACCCTTTGAACTGCACGGTCGGCGCCGAAATCAGTTGCTCCACCGGTCCGCCGCAATCAGGGCATTTCTTAATGTGGCGATCAGAAAATTTCTGGATCCGTTCAAAACGGTGATGGCATTTCTTACATTCGTACTCGTAAAGCGGCATTGGACTCCCAAAGCGATCGCACTGCTTACTTAAATTGATTCTAGGGTTCGGCCCCTCATCCGTCAATTTACGGGGGTAATCGCGCGGATTCGCCCGTTACCGAGGCCTACCGCAGGGTACACACCATTCATGTCGACTCTTGCGATGATAAACTTCACGCCATGAAGTCTGAAGCCGAGAGCGTGGCGAGCCAAGGTACCCTGCCTCCCGGACCTACGCTCTACCTCGTCGCCACCCCGATTGGAAACCTGGAAGACATTACCCTGCGTGCCCTGCGCGTCATGAAAGAGGTTGACCTTGTCGCCTGCGAGGACACTCGCCAGACCCAAAAGCTGCTAAATCATTACGGCATTACCACCCGCACCATCAGTTATCACGAACACAATGAAATGACACGTGCCGCGGAGTTAATCGTAGATCTTGAACAGGGCACGCGTATGGCGCTCGTCACGGACGCCGGCATGCCCGGTATTTCTGATCCCGGCTTCAGGCTAATCTCGCTGGCGATTCGGCATCATGTTCCAGTCGTACCGATTCCCGGTGCCTCAGCTTTCCTGGCGGGCTTGGTGGCCAGCGGATTGCCCTCCGATTCCTTCCGCTTCAGCGGTTTTCTCCCTGCCAAACGCGGCCAGCGCCGCGATGCCCTGGAGAACATCAAGTCCTCGCCTCGCACCCAGGTTTTCTATGAAGCACCGCACCGTGTCACCGAAACGCTGGAGGACATTGTCGACATTCTGGGAGCGCAACGTCACGTCGTCATCGCTCGCGAAGTCACCAAGTTGCATGAGGAGTTTCTACGCGGATATGCCGGCGACGTCCTCAATACGCTGAAGTCCAGGGCGGAGATTAAAGGAGAGATCACGTTGCTGATCGGCAAAGCCGACGAATCATCTCAGAAGCCAGCGGCCCCGCGCATAACGGTTCGCCAGCGTGTGGGTCAAATCATGTCCGAAGAAAAACTGGATGAAAAAGGCGCCTTGAAGAAAATCGCCAAGGAGATGGGCATCTCGAAAAGCGAAGCCTATCGCGAGCTGCAGAGGAGTAAGTAAAAGCACTCAAAATTCACGTCTCAACTTCGTGCACGAGTACCGGTCACGTGCCCTTTTTCTACTTCCCTCCCAACTCCCGCTTCACAATCTCACTCACCTGCTTGCCGTCCACGCGTATGCCTCCCGCGGCGAAGCGGGCCATAGCATTCTTCATGACTGCGCCCATATCCTTCATCGTCGGCGAGCCCATCTCCGCGATAACCGCCTTTACACCGGCTACAATCTCGCCCTCGCCTGCGGCCTTCGGCATGTAGGACTCGATCAGCGTGATCTCCGCGGCTTCTTTGTCGGCCATCTCCTGTCGGCCACCCTTAGTAAATTGTTCGATCGAATCCTTGCGCTGCTTGATCAGCGTGTTCAGGACTTGCTGTGCTTCTTTGTCGTCAAGCGGCGACATCTTCTCGATCTCACGATTCTTGAGGGCGGTCTTGACCATGCGCAGGGTCGAGAGCCGCTGCTCCGCGCGCGCCTTCATTGCGGAGGTTATGTCTTTTTGAATTTGTTCGATGAGGGCCATGGACAGGATTATAGACGGTGAGAGTTTAGGGGCGATGAAGTTCAATTGCGGATGAAATCCTGGTCCGCTTGGGACCGGATTCCTCGGCTAATCGCTAGCCTGCCCAGGCAATTTCACCAGGAATTCCAACCCGAAATAATAGCCATCACGATTGCGAACGATTGCCATAACTCTTAAAGAATCCGGAATCAGGAATTCAACCTCCATGAGATCATCGGGCTCCAGGTCAACTCCGGCATACAGGGCCATCCCGCACTGACTTAATTCAGTACCTCGGCCAGTGACCGCAATCGCGGGAAGCCGGCTGCAGGGAAGGATGCGGACTGGCAAATCCACCGGATAACGTTGCCAGCGCCGGGTATTTGTGTGAGACGCGATCATTTCAGTAACTGGAAATGAAAAAATTGTGCCGCGCTGACTACAACCAGGACTCCAAATGCAATTGATCCAAGCACGATCTTCAAGGCTTCTTTTGGTGGCGGCGCCCTATGAACCAGCGTGGATCGATACTTTGCAATCCATTGTTCTTCATCGGAGTTCTGGCTTAAGTGCGCCTGAATCCCAAGCTGTAAATTGCGCTGATTGTTTTGATCGAGAGCAACGAACCGAAATGGCTGCTCGGTCCAAGACACCGGACTTAACATTTCTGCCTTCCCGAGCACCGGTCCCCCGTCACTGAGGAACATCAAACTCGCTTGGGTGTTCGGATTCAGAGGTTGAGACAAACGGAGCAAGCCGCCAGCTATAGAAATAACCTGCAGGTTGCCTGTCACGCGGTTCCCATCCGGGAATCGAAGAACAGCAGGAGTGGGGTTTGCGAGATGTGCTCGGGTAGCGCGTCGCGACGCTACGGCTTGGGGGAGGTCTGCCATGCGAAGGCAAGTATGTTACGCAATCAAAAACAAGAGGAGATTACGAAAGTGCTTGACCATTCGCAAAGATGTCCGAATGCTGTAATGCTTCGGCTGAGGGCATCCGGCGCCTCTCGGGATTGTCGGAAACGAGCTAGCTGGCATTTCTGAGATATTGACAGGCCTCAATCACACTGGGAACTAGCCCGCTGCCAAGCCTGAAACCCACCTTCCGCGATAAACTAACTATGCCTTCATATAAGGCACCGATTCCTATGCTGCGTAAGAACCGCCTGTTCACTCCCGGCCCAACCCCGCTGCTGCCCGCCGCGCAGACTGCTATGGCATCGTTCGCGATGCATCACCGCACCGCCAGTTTCCGCGACCTTTTTTCACGCGTGCTGGCGGACGTGAAAGACTTCATCGGAACGAAAAATGACGTCCTTGTACTCTCCTGTTCCGGTTCCGGCGTTATGGAAGCCTCGATTTCCAACCTGACCTCTCCGGGTGACAAGGTACTGGTGCTAACCGCGGGAAAATTTGGAGAGCGCTGGCGCGATCTGGCCAAAGCTTTCGGTTGTAGCGTCGAAGTGCTCAGCGTGCCCTACGGCGAAACTTTTTCGCTCGACGAACTCCGCCACAAGCTCAAGCCCGATGTGCGCGCGGTTTTCGTGCAGTCTACCGAAAGCTCGACCGGCGCACGGCACGACGTGAAGTCCATCGCCAAGCTGGTGCGATCCGCGGGAGACACGCTGCTGGTGGTTGACGCCATCACGGGGTTGGGAACTACGCCATTCGATGTGGACGGCTGGGGTCTCGATATCATCATCGGCGGTTCGCAGAAGGCGTTGATGATTCCGCCCGGCCTCGCGTACTGTGCGGTGAGTGAAAGTGCCTGGAAGCGCATGGAAACGGCCAAGGCGCCGCGCTACTACTTCGATCTTCGAAAAGAGCGGAAAGCGGCCGCGAAAGGTGAGTCGGCGTTCACGCCCGCCACATCCTTATTCGCGGCGTTGGGTGCCGCGCTCGAGTATGTCCGTGAGATGGGCGAGGGCGATCTGGCGGCCGGAAGGGAAGCATTGATCAACAATGCAGAGCTAGCGGCTGAGATGACACGCGCCGGCGCCCAGGCTCTAGGGCTGAAGTTGTTCGCTCCCTCTTGCCCCGCAACAGCGCTGACGGCGATTCAATCGCCAGTTGGACTCGACTCCGGTGCCATCGTCAAGGAATTCCGCGAATCGTTCGGCGCCGTGGTAGCAAACGGCCAGGGAGAGATGAAGGGCCAACTCTTTCGTATCGCCCACCTGGGTTACTACGATTATCTCGATACCATTGGAGTGCTCGGCGCTCTCGAGCACGTGTTGTCCGACGTGACTACCAAGCCGGTGGAGTACGGCGCCGCAGTGAGAAGTGCGCAAGAAGTGTATGCTAGGTACTCGCAACGGCAAACCGTTTCCGCCGTAGCACGGCAGTAAAAACTCTAGCCAGGTTCAGCTCTAGCCTATCAAGCGAACAAGGTCTAAAATCTGCCGGAATCCGTTTACACGACACAAACTCGGGGGCTGTATATGCGATTTACGAGATGTCTGCCGCTTACGTTGCTGGCAATGTGCGGTTTGAGCCGCGCCGATTTCAAATATACGCAACAGAGCAAGATTACTGGCGGCTCAATCGTGAGCATGACGAAAACGCTCGGCGTTTTCAGCAAGAACGCCCGCCAGCTCACCGATCCGCAGGTCTCGACCATGTCGCTGAAAGGCAACCGGCTGCGTCAGGAGCACTCGGACGGTACTGTCGAGATCATTGATCTGGATGGGCGCCGCTTCATTCGCATCGATCCCGCAAAGAAAACCTATTCCACCATGACTTTCGAGGAATTCAAAGCGGCGCTCGAGCGTGCCCAGGCGCGCGCAAAAGAAGAACAAGCCAAGGCCGCAGCCAAGCATCCGGAAGCGGCTGATTACAAGATCGTGCCCAAAATGCAATCGCAGGAGACCGGCGCCACCCGCACCATCTTGAATCTGCCCACCAAAGAAGTGAAATGGCGGATGGACATGGAAATCCAGTCTAACGACCCCAAAGTGCAACAGCAAACGCAGAGTGCAACCATGTCCATGAACTCTGATTCGTGGCTGGCGCCTTCCGTTCCCGGATACGACGAACTCCGTCAGTTTTACATGCGCATGGCTAAGGAACTCGACTGGTTGCCCGGCGCGATGGGGAACCCGATGGGCATGAACTCACAGATGGGCCAGGCGATGGAGGAGTTCCGCAAGAATTCCATCAAGCTGCAAGGTATGCCGCTACTTCAAAACGTGAGCTTTGGAATGGCAGGGCTACCCCAGAACACGGGCGCAGCCACGCAGCCGCAGCAACCTGCTCCGCAGCAATCACAGACCCAGGATCAAGCGTCGGCCCCGGTCACTCCGAAGGAAGCCATTAGCAAGAGTCTGGGAGGAATGTTTGGCGGCTTCGGCAAGAAAAAGAAGCAGCAGGAGCAGCAACCGCCGCCGGCTCAGCCGTCAGGTTCCGCCGCTAACCCGTCACCCGCGAATACTCAGCCAGGGACCTCGAGCAACTCCATGATGGACATGACTATCGAAGTGACTTCATTCTCCAGCAGCACTCTCGATAAGAGCCTGTTCGATGTTCCGGTGGGTTACACGCAGGTGCAGCAGGATCCAGACCAGCCATTCGGCACGGGCCGGCGCTGAGAAGTTAATCAGCAAGTATGGTTAAGCCGGAGCAGATTTTCCGCTCCGTTTCTTTCTGCCGGAAACACTATCGCCCTGTCACAGGTCCTTCTCAACTCAGTATTCCCATCCGCTTTCCCACCCGCTTGAGCACCGACAACGCCTCGTCCAGTTGCTCCTTCGTATGGCTCGAAGTCATGATGGTCCGAATGCGTGCCTTGCCTTCCGGCACGGTCGGAAATGCAATACCCGTGCCCAGCACGCCCTCCTTGAAGAGTTCGCGGGAAAAGTCCATCGTAAGTTTGCCATCACCAATGATGATGGGTGTGATGGGCGTCTCGCTCGCAGGTGTTGTGCGTCCGCCGATATCGAAACCCAGAAGGCCCAATTCTTTTTTCCAGAAACGGGTGTTGTCCCAAAGTTGTTCGATGCGCTCGGGCTCGTTTTCCAGAACATCGAAGGCTGCGATGCATGTGGCTGCCACTGATGGCGGATGCGAAGTCGAAAACAAAAACGGACGCGCGCGATGATAGAGAAAATCAATCAGATCACGCGATCCGCAGACGTATCCTCCCAGTGCTCCGATGGCTTTTGAAAGCGTACCTACCTGGATATCCACGCGCCTGTGGACTTTGAAATGATCAATTGTGCCACGTCCGTTGCGGCCCAGCACGCCAGACGCATGCGCGTCATCAACCATCATGATCGCGCCATACTTTTCCGCCAGATCGCATAGTTGCGGCAGCGGGCCGATGTCTCCGTCCATGGAGAAGACGCCGTCTGAGATGAGGAGCTTGCGCCCAGGCTGATCTTTTACGCTGGCGAGTTGTTCTTCGGCGTGCGCAATGTCTTTGTGATTGAAAACGAGAATCTTGGCGCGCGAGAGGCGCGCACCATCGATAATCGAGGCATGGTTGAGCTGATCAGAGATGATGAAATCTTCTTTGCTCAAAACAGCAGAAACTGTCCCCGCGTTGGCCGCGAAGCCTGATTGAAACACTACGCACGCCTCAACGTTCTTGAAGCGCGCGATCTTCTCCTCCAGTTCCATGTGGATCTTCATGGTGCCGGCGATGGTGCGCACCGCGCCCGATCCCACTCCATACTTGCGCGTCGCCTCAAACGCAGCTTCCCGCAACTTGGGATGCGTGGTCAGGCCGAGATAATTATTCGAGGCCAGGTTAATGACTTTCTTGCCGTCGAATGTACAGACGGGCGCCTGCTCGTCCTCAAGCACGCGCAGCCGGAAGTGGGTGCCCTTGGTTTTGAGCTCGTTCAGTTGATCGCCGAGGTAAGAGAGCGGATTGGTGCGGGTTGCGGTGGTCATGTCGTGCCTCGAGAAATTCTTCGCCGCGGATGAAGGCGTATTGCACTTCGTGGAAATCACTTGAATATTCAAAACATGATCGGATTGCCCGTCTCAACGCTCGCCTCGCACAAGCGCTTCATGTTTTCGAAGAACTCCATCTCGGAGCTGGCCAGAATGTCTCGCGAATGGAGCACTGTGTCCACTTCCTTCAACAGTTCAGCCGCCAGATCGCTGGCGATCCAGTCTCCGGTATGAGTCCCATCATAGATGACCTTGTTGAGAAGAATCGGAAACCGTAGCCCAGGATTTCCCTCCAAGCCGTGGAGAAATGTTCGCAGATGGCCAACCCGCGTGATGTTGCCCAAAGGCAAGGAAAGTAGATATCCGCCATGCTCACACGACTCCGCACACCAGCGGTCGTGAGCTTCCAACTCGTCCTCGGAAGGATCGCCTGTCAGAAACGGTTCGCCGGTCTCATCGAAACTGAGCCGGTCTGGAAACGGATGCGGCTTGGCCCGGCCATCCCGTATACAAGTGCACCGTACGTGTGCATCGAGGCCCATGATCTAATTCCACGCGTGCAGTAGGCGGTTCCGGGACACGAAGTTCGCGGGCAAGAGCCCGCCCTGAGCGAAGTCGAACGGGTTGCCCGCGTCACACATTACTTCACCCCGTTCGGATACACCAATATCTTGCTGGCTTCTCCCGTCTTCAGTCGCTCCATGGCTTTGGAGAAATCTTTCATCGAGATACGGTCAGTGATGACCGGGTGCAAATCTAATTTGCCGGCTTTGAGCAGCGCCGTCATCTGATACCACGTCTGGTACATGCGACGGCCGTTGATGCCTTGAATGGTGAGGCCCTTGAAAATTATGTCCTCTGAGAAATTTAATGAAATCGGCTTGGAGGTGAGACCCAGAAGAGACATGCGTCCGCCACGGCGCACGATGTCGAAAGCGGTTCGGATGGCGTCAGGGTGGCCAGCCATTTCCAGCACCACATCCACACCCAGGCCGCCAGTCTTTTCCATGACGATCGACCGAACGTCCTCCTTTGATGGATCGAGCACATAGTCAGCTTTCATCTTGTTCGCGACGGAACGGCGATGTTCGTTCACTTCAATCGCGAAGATCGTGGTTGCGCCTACCGCACGCGCGACTGCGATGGCGAATAGTCCGATCGGCCCGGCGCCGGTGATAGCAACAGTCCTGGCCGCAATCTCGCCCGCAAGGACCGTGTGCACCGCATTGCCCAATGGGTCGAGGATGGAGGCGTATTCCTGGGGAATGTCGGGGTCGAGTTTCCAGATATTTGATTCGGGAATCACCACGTATTCGGCGAAAGCGCCATCCGTGTCCACACCGATAATTTTTACGTTCTGACAAATGTGGGCTTCGCCGGTGCGGCATTGCAGACATTTGCCGCATGCCACGTGCATCTCCGCGGAAACAAAATCACCTTCCTTCACGCTGGTGACTTCATCGCCATATGCCACTACTTCGCCGCAAAATTCGTGCCCGGGAATAAGTGGGGGATGGATGCGGTTCTGCGCCCAGCGGTCCCATTCGTAGATATGAAGGTCGGTGCCGCAGATAGACGCTACCTTTACCTTGACCAGCACGTCGGTAGCGCCGAAGCCCGGAACTTTGACTTCGCGAATCTCCGCGCCCGGTGCGGCTTTCGGCTTTACTACTGCGAACATGGTTTCGGGCATGGAAGTTGTCTTGGTTCGCGGCTAGAAATTCTTTACCACACAGGTCACAGAAGACACCGAAGATTCTAGCACCCGAAGCGCTCCCGCCGCTTTTCTACTTGCCTGCCCGCGGACCCGAAGGCCCAGGTTTCCGCTCCGAAATGTCCTTCCGGTTGCACTCTTCCGATTTGCCGCGCGGAATGCTCAGCGACTTCCATTCCGACACGCGAAAGTGTTTAGCGACGAA
>QIAP01000242.1 GCA_003225075.1 Acidobacteriota bacterium
CAAGCGCGGTTGCGCTCCCAACAGCGGCCCCAGGGGTTTGAGATGAAAGCGCCGGTTCACGAATAACTGGGTGCCAGGAAGTTGTGGCGGTAAATCAAATTCCCGCCACATATTCTCCGCGCTACAAGCAAAAATTGCCTTCGCCCTCGCCGGATTGCCATGCATCTTTCCGGCAAGGTCGAGGATCCGGTTCAGGTCCTCGCGGGTACAACCATTCTTGCCATTCTTCTCCGATTCCCGCAAAGCATTCCTTACCAGGTCCTTCGCCAGGATGATTTCTTCACGGTGCGATTTGTTCTGCGGAGTTCGTGGCTGAAAATAAAAACTTAACGCACAAGATTCCTGTTTATTACACTGAAACTGAGCCAGCTCACGGACATCTTCGCGGGTAATCATCTTTTCTCCTGATGTGCTGAAAAATATTCAGGTGGTACTAGTCTTCTGCAGAAGTTTGTCACGGAATTGATTGGCGATCGAAGGCGCTTTGCGAACGTGTTCCCGGACGGCGGAAATGGACGCCCGCACCTCCTCCGGCTTGCGCTCCACGATGGCGGAAATCTCTGCAACTGAGAAACCTTCGATGGCGTAAAGAATAAACGCGTCTCGATCTGGCCGCTGGGTGCCATTCAGCGCGGACTGCACGAGAGTGATCATCTCGTCGGAATAGGCTACCTGCTCAGGGGTAGCCGTCCGAGTATCAGCAATCACGCTTTCCGCCATCAGGGTTTCATCCGGCTGATGAAACTGAAGTTCGGGTTCGTCGCTAGCCCGCACATTCTGTTTTCGTGCCGACTGTTCCAGATGAACCGGTGAGCCGACCTCCCGGCTGTTGACCGCCAGATCGTTGATGGCGCGGATGGCAAGGTGGTAGAGCCAGGGCTCCAGAGCCAGCCGTTCCGGTTTGTCGCCGTCTGCGAGAGCGCGAGCGATGGCCTCGTCCACCACTTCCTCGCGAGTGACACTGTCGGGCGGCAACTGATCGGAAGATTGGCGGAGATAGAGCTCCCGTTCCACAAAGCGCTCGAGACGCGCCAGATTGGCGTTCACATAGGATCGAACGTCGTCCGGAGAAATAGTTTGCGGCTGTACCGAGGCCAGCGTCTGTTCGAATGGCACGCCAGGCTCCGACGATGCATTCGAAGTCCGGCGGCGGCGCCATTTATGTGACGAGCGCAAGATGTCCTTGTGCTTGGTAATCTGCAGCACCAGATCGTCGAATGCAGCCTTGACCACCGCCGTTGCCGTGCTTCCGGATTGCTGCACCGCCATTTGGCCGGACGGAAGCCGCAGATTGAGAGAAACGATGGTGCCCTCGCGTGGCGAGTTCTGCTCAACTGAGCCTTTCAAGTGAACCAACTCGGGCCGGAAAACCTGCAACCGCTTGCGCAGCTTCTCTATGTGGTGGTTGATTTCTTTTTCAATGTCGGGAGTTTTGTGGACCTTATAACTAATATGAACGTTCATGAGAGCCTCAGACGACGGGGGCGGATCCCGTGAAGCTTTCGTGTCCCTTTCAAGCCGATTCTACACCCGAGGGGAACAGGGAAAAACAGAAATGGCGAAACTTCGTAGCTTGCTGAGTTAAGCCGGAACAGAATCGGAATTCTGTCCATCAAGAACCGCGCAAGGGAGTGGGCGGGATGCTTTAAAAGCTGTCGGAAAATTTTACCGGCCAGCGAAGAAGCCTGTAACCATGCGCCTGGATGCGGACGTTCTGGAGTGGCTGAAGGCGTTTGGGAAGGGATATCAGACGAAGGTTAATCTCTTGTTGAGATACGCCATGGCGAATGCCAAAAGCAGGGCGGGAACAGCAGCCGGAGGATGGCGCAAAAGACGTCGGAGGACTCGGTGAGTGAACGAGGAAGCAATCGCAGAAAACATAGTGCACCTCCCGGCGTTCTACACTGCCACCGTAACCGACGTCTCGGTCCGGGTCACGGGCCGATATAGCGTGTCGCGCTCGATTGGTTCACGTCCAGCTTGGGTGATAAGGCGTACCAATTCCTGCCGGCGCATGCCTTGTGGCGTCGTCGCTCCGGCATCGTGATAGATCTTTTCCTCGATCACTGTACCGTCGATGTCATCCGCTCCGAAACGCAATGAAATCTGAGCAATCTTCGGCGTCATCATCTGCCAGTAGGCCTTGATATGCGGAAAATTATCGAGCACTAATCGTCCGACGGCAATTTGCTTGATGTCGAGCATGCCGGTCGTCTTGGGCAGATGCTGCAAAGGGGTGTTGTCAGGATGAAAAGCCAGCGGGATAAAAGTCTGGAAGCCGCCAGTCTCATCTTGCAGCCGGCGCAGCTTCATCAGATGGTCAACCCGGTCTTCATCGTTCTCCACGTGGCCGTAAAGCATGGTGGCATTCGATTTCAATCCGATCTGGTGCGCTAACCTGGCGGTGTCGAGCCACTGGTCGCCGTCAATTTTGTGATCGCAAATGATGTGGCGCACCCGGTCGGCGAAAATTTCTGCACCGCCGCCGGGAAGAGAATCCACGCCGGCAGTTTTTAGTTGTTGCAGGGTTTCGCGAGTGGAAAGTTTCGCCCGCTTCGCCAGGTACGCAACCTCTACCATGGTGAACGCCTTCAGGTGAACTTGAGGAAAGCGTTGCTTCAGGCCGGAAATGAGATCGAGAAAATATTGAAATGGCAGGTCGGGATGCAATCCGCCGACAATGTGAAATTCCGTGACCGCCTCGGAGTATCCGGAGGCCGCGGTCTCGAAAGCTTCCTCCAGCGCCATGGTGTAGGCGCCGGGCGCATCTTTCTTGCGGCCGAAGGCGCACAAACGGCAGGCGGCCACGCAGACGTTGGTGGGATTGATGTGGCGGTTGACGTTAAAGTACGCCTTGTCCCCGTGCATGCGCTCGCGAACGTAGTTGGCCATCCATCCCACCGCGAGGATGTCGCCGGTTCGGTACAGCGCGAGGGCGTCATCGGCGGTGAGGCGCTCGCCGGCCATCACTTTCGCGCGGACGGGCTTGAGGCGCGCGTCGTCAGTTTGAAATGCATGATTCTGAACGGGGTGAGATGGTCGCGGCGCAGGCATCGTTTCGATAATATCGCAGGAGAGTGTCGGAAACTACTTTCAGTTATTTCAAAGGATTCAACCCGAGTGAGGAAACCGGTGAGAAATGGGTCGAAGGTGGCAGTTTTTTCATCGTGACCGCGGTCATTTGTCGCAGTTACCTCTGCTAAGTACTTGATTTTCAAGCGGCAATGGGCCGGCGCCCGATACCACCATTGGCACCGCGCCTGCATCTGTTCAAGCAGCGTGGGGTGCGTTCGGCACTCCGGTCGGGGTTCACAAATTTGGTTCAAAAAGCTCTTGGGAGGAACTCTCTATGAAGGGAATTCTTGTCTCGCTGTTTGCAGTAGGGCTGTTAACGGGAGTCAGCGTGGCGCAGAGCGCACCATCGCAGGCCACCCCATCGGCGTCACAGGAGACGTCGGCTACCGCAGGTCAGTCAAGCGCGCAGGCGGGCACGAACGCTTCAGCGGCGGCATCGCAGGCCAGCCAGGTTTCTGACAAGAAGGCGCAGGTCGCTGGTGCTTCACGATTGCAGGCAGGCAGCACGGTGCAGGCGGCACTGGTGAAACCAGTCGATGCCAAGAAGAACAAAATCGGCGATGAAGTTGTGGCCAAGACCACCCATGACGTGAAGTCCGAGGGGCATGTCGTGATCCCTAAGGGATCAAAACTTATCGGTCACGTGATCGAAGTGAAGGCGCACAGCAAAGAGCAGGCAACGTCAGAATTGGGGATCGCGTTTGACCACGCGATTCTGAAGAACGGAACCGAGATGCCACTGCCACTGGGCATCCAGGCAATTGGCAGGAGCCAGGCCAGCGCGGCTGCGATGGCGGACGACACGATGGCGAACAGCAGCGTCGCAGGCACGGGATCGTCAGGTGCCCGTACTTCTGGCGGCGGTGGAGCACTGGGCGGCGTGCGGTCCACAGCCGGCGGCGCGGTAGGCGCGGTCGGCAATACAGCGGGAGCAGTGGCGAATACTGCCGGCTCTGCTGGTGGAGCCGTCTCTGGCTCCTTATCGGCGAGCAGCCAGGGCGTGGTTGGATTGCCCGGCCTGAGTCTGGCGACGCAAACTCCGACTTCCGCGAACGCTTCCATGATCAGTTCGCAGGGCGGCAACGTG
>QIAP01000198.1 GCA_003225075.1 Acidobacteriota bacterium
CCGCTACTCCGGTTACGTCCGTGGTGCGCAGATAAAACTGCGGCCGGTATCCCTTGAAGAACGGCGTATGCCGCCCGCCTTCTTCCTTCGTCAGGATGTACACCTCGCCCTTGAACTTGGTATGCGGCGTGATCGAGCCGCCTTTGGCCAGCACCATGCCGCGCTCCACTTCTTCTTTGCCAATGCCGCGCAGCAGCAGGCCCGCATTGTCGCCCGCCATACCTTCGTCCAATTGCTTCTTGAACATTTCGACGCCGGTGACCACTGTTTTCCTGGTTTCGCGGAAGCCGACAATTTCTACTTCCTCGCCCACTTTCACTTTGCCGCGCTCGATTCGTCCCGTCACCACCGTGCCGCGTCCCGAAATCGAGAAAATGTCTTCAATCGGCATCAGAAACGGCTTTTCGATTTCCCGCTGCGGCACCGGAATGTACTTGTCCACCGATGCCATCAACTCGTCCACCTGCTTTTCCCACTTGGCTTCGCCGTTCAGCGCGCCCAGCGCCGAGAGCCGGATCACCGGCACATCGTCGCCGGGAAATTGATATCCCTTCAGCAGTTCGCGCACTTCCAGTTCCACCAGGTCGAGCAACTCAGGATCGTCCACCGCATCGCACTTGTTCAGCGCCACCACGATATATGGCACTCCCACCTGCCGCGCCAAAAGCACGTGCTCGCGCGTCTGCGGCATGGGACCATCGGTCGCGGCAACCACTAAGATCGCGCCATCCATCTGCGCCGCCCCGGTGATCATGTTCTTGATGTAGTCGGCGTGCCCCGGGCAATCCACGTGCGCGTAATGGCGCTTGTCAGTCTCGTACTCGACGTGTGCCGTGGCGATGGTGATGCCGCGCGCTTTTTCTTCCGGAGCGTTATCAATTGAATCAAACGACCGGAACTGGTTCTTGGGGTTGTGCTTCTGCAATACCTTGGTGATGGCCGCCGTTAAAGTGGTCTTGCCGTGGTCAATGTGTCCAATCGTCCCCACGTTCACGTGCGGCTTATTGCGCTCAAATTTCTCTTTCGCCATAAATTTGCCATGCCTCGCTCTAACGCTGAACTGATCTCGTCAAAAGCCTCGTGCTGACGCCTTCAGTAATAGCTATAAAGCTTATGAAACCTGGTCCGCAGCTCCGACTGTACCTCTTCGATCTTGGATAAATAGAACTCGCGCATCTGCCCCTGATCCGGCGTTGTAAGCTCCTCATATAACTGCCGGGGAGTTTTGGCGGACGGCGTTAACTCCTCGCCTAACTGCTCCAAAACGCCGCTGGCCAGAACCAGATCAAAATCCCGGATGCGGATCCCCTTACGCTGTACCAATTTCAAAAAGGGCTCGATCTTTTCCGATTCAAAAATCCGCGTGAGCACATTTTTCAGCTCCGCGAACTCCTTTTCCTTATCGATCTTTATGATCGCCCGTTCGAAGCCCACCGTAACCTGCATCCTGCAATCAAACTCTGGAGCGGGAGACGGGAATCGAACCCGCGACCAACAGCTTGGAAGGCTGTGACTCTACCACTGAGTTACTCCCGCCCGAAAACCAGCTGTCAGCCATCAGCCGTCAGCTCTCAGTTTGCTGCTTGCTAAGCTTTCGCCTCTCCAACCACTCTCCAATCAGGAGACTTGCTAAGTAAATCGCGGCAATCGGAAAACCAACTACTAAAACCAACTGCTCGACTTCGGATGCTCCGATTTCGCCGATCACGAAGTTCGGCAACCACCAAACGAGCAGACCCAATGCCGCGAACCCGTACTTGGCTTTTTCGTCCCTCCAGCCGGTGCAAAACTGAACCCGATATCTGCAGAACAGCCCAGGCAACGATCCCTGGAATCGCCCAAACCAGTGTTCGCGGCAATCTTCACCTCTACATCCAAACCTCTACATTCAATCTCTGGAGCCGATGACCAGGATTGAACTGGTGACCTCTCCCTTACCAAGGGAGTGCTCTACCAACTGAGCTACATCGGCTCAATGGTGCATCCTGAACGAGAAGCTCTCGCAAAGGATCCCGGTGAGGCGCGCTGCGCGAAAGGCACGTTTGCTTATTTCCTCTGGTCGTTCTGGTGCATCACGTCGTTCCGGCGCACAATGCTCTTTACCGCGAACACTGCCAGGATTGCGAACGTCACCAGTCGAATCTTTTGATCCGGCAGTGTGCTCCACGCAAGCACTCCTAGGACGGCATAGACGGCCAACGCAATGGCCAAACGCTTCACTCGCTCGCTTCACTCGAAAACTCGGATACCTGGTGCACAGGGGAGGATTCGAACCTCCGTAGCTCGCAAGGAGCGGCAGATTTACAGTCTGCTGCCATTAACCACTCGGCCACCTGTGCAGAATGCCGATCCTTCGGCTGTTTGCTCCTGGCCTCCGGCGATTTCCGCCGGGGTTTACGCACGCGCGCGGAAAAAACGTGCAGGCACTACGTAACAAAAGGAAATCAAAGAATGGCACCAGCCTAACCACGTACCAAAACTGTCGTCCGGAAAGCCATGATTGCGTGCGGGAAATCTCTCGCGCCCTATCGGCGCTGCTGCACACCATCCTGCTTTCCGGAATTTCGTTCCTTGAATTGGCAACTGGAGCTGGCGAAGGGATTTGAACCCCCGACCCTCTGATTACAAATCAGATGCTCTACCAGCTGAGCTACGCCAGCATTGAGGGACAATTGCACCTCGCCGGGCACAGTTAAGTCCCCAGATCCTGACCCATTGTTCGGGACAATTGTAAAAGTTACCATAACGGTAATTTACGTGCAAGCGGCTGGCGTCTCACCGTCGCCATTAGCCATTGGATCGTCACCTGGACCGGCGCCGAGCCATTGGCTGCAGGTGCTATCATTGCGGCTTTCTGATCGTTTTCATGCGTCTTCGAACCAAACGCACCCTGCCAATTGTTTTCGGTGTCCTGCTGATTGCAGCAGCCGTTACATTGGCCGTCCAGCTACGAAAACATGCGCCCCCAGAGCCTGCCCGCTTGCTGCCCGGCGCTGACGGATTTCTTTACGTCAATCTAAAATGGGTGCGAACCCTGAACGCTGCGAGCCAGTTGCCGCCCGTCTCCCACGATCTCGAGTATCAACAATTCATCCAGGAGACCGACTTCCAATTCGAACGTGACTTGGATCAAGCCGCTTTTGCCGTCCATTATCCGGCAAGCTGGGGTGGTGGTGGAACCGGGGGCGCAGCCACCGAACCGCGCTTCTCCGAAATATTCGTCGGCCGTATCCAGCATGATCGGCTGAAGGCTTACCTGCGCAGAATTGCAAAATCCGTGGACGACTACAACTCCACCGACATTTTCAATATTCCCATCGAAGGGCGTACGGTGCGCGTAGCCATTCTCGGTGTCCGTACCGTGGCCATCTCGAACCATGACGACCCACAGCTCATTCGCAGTATTGTTGACCGCTCACGAAAGCTGGCGTCCCCGTTCGCAGGCCCCGCGTTTCTGCGCAAATACTATAAGAATGTTCCCCTCGCTAGTCTGGCCTGGGGAATTGTGAGGGTCGAACCTGCCGGACCCGGCTCGCCATCGATCTTCGGGGGCTGGTCAATCCTCTTCCCCAGGCCGGCGACGGTGGTGATATCTGCCCGCTATATACGCTCCTTGCACCTCAAAGCCGAGGCCTTTACCGCCAGCGAAGATGATGCTCGCATTATCACTGACAAGGCGAGCACCTTTCTAACTTTGTTCCATGCCGCAGAAGGCTCCGTTACTGCCCAGGGAGTCGATCCTGACGTGAAAACATTTTTCGAGAGCCTGAAGGTGACACAACAGAAAACCCGCGCCGTGCTGACCGCAACCGTTCCTCCCGGCTTTATTCGTAAAGCATTTGCAGAGTCGGCGTCGCCACTTGCACCCGCCACCCCGCACACCGAGGACAATGCCGGAGCCGCGTCGGGTGCGAGAAAGAGCGACACTCCGAATACAACTAAGAGCCGCAAACCGCGGGCGAAATAGAAATGGCATGACCAATGACTGCCGTTTCCCTGTTTATCCGATGAATTTGTAACAAATTTCCGCTTCGGGCATCCCTAAGGAAGCACGGTGTTTGCTGCCTGGAAGTAGCAAGACTGACATCATTCTTATTGTTGGACAGGTAGAATATCTGGAATGGCCAATCTTCCATTGCCGATCGCGGCGTTCGTGGCGGGGCTGATCTCGTTCCTGTCGCCGTGCGTGTTGCCGCTGGTGCCGGGTTACGTCTCTTTGATTTCCGGCGTGGGCGTGGAGGAACTGAAATCCCAGGAAACGCGATTGCTGCCCAAGGTGATGATGAATTCGGCGGCTTTCATCCTCGGCTTCAGTGTCGTATTCATCATGCTGGGTGCGATCTCAACCGAGGTCGGCCAGTTGATGGCGCGTTACAAGTCATTGCTTGCTGAAGTGGCCGGAGTGGTTATCATTCTATTCGGCCTGCACTTGACTGGTATTTTCAAAATCACCGCGCTCTATACCGACGCCCGCCTGCACAGCCTCAAGGGCGGCAGCACGATATGGGGAGCATTCGTAATCGGCTTCGCCTTCGCCTTTGGCTGGACTCCTTGTGTCGGGCCGATTCTGGCGGTGATCCTCGGCTTCGCCGCCGCGCAGGACTCAGTCCTCAAGGGAATTCTCCTGCTGGCGATATATTCGCTAGGTCTCGCAGTTCCGTTTCTGCTGACTTCGCTGGGCATCGAACGATTTTTGAAGTTCTATAGCCGCTTCCGGTCGCACATGCATGCACTGGAAGTTGTCAGCGGTGTGCTGTTGATTGCGTTAGGCGGACTGCTGGTCTTCGGCCGCTTCACTTTAATTTCAAATTATTTGTCTTTTTTGAATCGCTTTGCTTTATAAACATTTTTTGGAAAGAGGTTTACGTGACGCGCCAAAATAAAACATTCATGATCGACAACCATGAAATCGATTCGGCTACGAGCGAACCCTCTCCCGGACAACCGACAGTGAACGGAGATGTGGCAGGAAGGGAAGATAAGTTCCCGATCGTCGCGCAAGACCGCGCTGAGGCGAGCGTAATTCAACAATCGAGCGAGAACCCGATTATCAAGTCGAACGCGAAACGTAATCCGCTCGTCATCCTCGTGGTAGCTATCGTGGTTGCTTTGATGCTCTACGTGGGATTCCACTTGGCTCGCGGTTCGCGTCCGGGATCCGGCGCAGCGTCTCTGGGTGCCGATGGCAAGATGGCGCCTGACTTCGTCCTGCAATCGATCGACGATAAGACCGTGCGTCTCGCCGATTTCCGCGGCAAGGCGGTGCTCTTGAATTTCTGGGCCACTTGGTGCTCGCCCTGCAAGATTGAGATGCCTTGGTTTGTCGAACTACAGCGACAATACGGTCCCGAGGGCCTGCAAGTACTCGGCGTCGCAATGGATGAGGCGAGTAAAGAAGACATCGCTAAATTTGCCAAAGACATGGGCGTAAACTACCCGATTTTAATCGGCAAAGAATCCGTGGGCGATGCTTACGGCGGCGTTCAGTTTTTGCCCACGACGTACTTCATCGGGCGCGATGGCAAGGTGGTCGCACATGAATTCGGCCTGAAAAGCCGCAGCGAGTTTGAGGACAATATCAAGAAGGCACTTGGACAGGGTCAGGTACAGGCGCGAAGGTAATGTAGTCAGGGAACCGCGCCGTCTTCTACGATTGAAAAATGAAGCATATATGTTTATGCAGTTTCGGGTTCTGCATCTCGATGATTGCAAGCCTTGCAGCCGCGCAACAGATGCCAGGATCAAAGTCGCCTTCGGTGACAATGGCGCCGCCGCCGCTGACCTCGGTCACCCAAGGAAAACCGGGCACGGTTACTCTCGATTTTCGCGTGGCGCGCGGCTTTCACATCAACTCCAACAAACCAACTTCTGAGTTCCTGATTCCCACTGCGCTCAAGCTCGAAGCGCCTACCGACATCGTGATCGGCAAAGTCACTTACCCTGCCGGCGAGGACATGAGCTTCCCCTTCGCGCCCGACGAAAAATTGAATGTCTATACTGGAGACTTCAAAATTAATGTCGTAGTTCGCCCGCTTCACAACGTCGTCCCAACCAAATACGCTCTCCACGGCAACCTGAAATATCAGGCGTGCGACAAAGCCGCCTGTTATCCACCGAAGCAGCTACCCGTAAGCTTTGAGGTAAAAGTCAGTAAGGGCGCATCAACGACCAGGCGCAATCCCGCCCAAAGCCCGCATGTGCATCGGTAGCTACCTCTTAGCCTTTTCAGGAATGGCTTTTTCGGGCGTTCTTTTTTCAATTTTCGCCCACGTATCTTTCAACGCCACGGTCCGGTTAAACACCGGCTTCCCGGGAGCAGAGTCGGGATCCACGCAAAAATATCCCAGGCGCTCGAATTGATACCGATTTCCTACACTCGCGTTGGCTAGCGATGGTTCGAGCTTTGCATTCCGAATGACCTCTAACGAGTTCGGATTGAGATTCGCGGTGACGTCTTGTCCCTCAACCGTTTGATTCGGGTCTTCCTTAGTGAAGAGGGTCTCGTACATTTGTACTTCGGCATCAATGGCATGCGCAGCGGAGACCCAGTGAATTGTCGCCTTCACTTTGCGTCCGTCGGGGGGAGAATTGCCCCCGCGCGTGGCGGGATCGTAGGTGCAGTGAACTTCGACCACTTCGCCCTTTTCATTTTTCACCACGCTCGTACACTTTACGAAGTATCCGTAGCGCAATCGGACTTCGCGACTCGGCGCGAGCCGGAAATACTGCTTGGGCGGGTCTTCGCGAAAATCATCCTGCTCGATATATAGGACCCGCGAGAACGGGACCTTACGTGTGCCCGCGCTCGCATCCTCCGGATTGTTGACCGCGTCCATTTCTTCGACCTGATTCTCCGGGTAGTTGTCGATCACAACTTTCAGAGGCCGCACAACGGCCATTACGCGCGGCGCGCGCTTGTTCAGGTCTTCGCGGACGAAATGTTCGAGCATCGCCAGCTCGATCGAACCGTTGGTCTTCGAAACGCCAATGGCTCCGCAAAAATTGCGAATCGCTTCGGGCGTGTACCCACGGCGCCGGATACCGACAAGCGTCGGCATGCGGGGATCATCCCAGCCGCTCACGTGCTTTTCTTCCACCAACTGGAGCAGCTTGCGTTTGCTCAGCAGGGTGTAGGTGAGGTTGAGGCGGTCGAATTCGATTTGCTGCGAAGGAAAGATGCCCAACTGCTGGATGAACCAGTTATAGAGCGGGCGATGGTCCTCGAATTCGAGCGTGCACATGGAGTGGGTGACGCGCTCGAGCGAATCCGATTGCCCGTGGGCGTAGTCGTACATTGGGTACATGCACCACTTGTTCCCGGTGCGGTGATGTTCGGCGTGCAGGATGCGGTACATCACCGGATCGCGCATGTTCAAATTCGGTGAAGCCATGTCAACCTTCGCTCGCAGAACTCGCGCGCCGTCCGGGAACTCACCGGCCCGCATGCGTTCGAACAAATTCAAGTTTTCATCTACAGAGCGGTTGCGATACGGACTGTCCTTGCCGGGTTCGGTCAGCGTGCCGCGATACTTGCGGATTTCGTCCGCCGAGAGATCGTCCACATAGGCCTTACCCGCTTTGATGAGCTGCACTGCCCAGGCATACAACTGGTCGAAGTAGTCGGAGGCGTAGAAGAGGCCATCCCAGTGGAAACCTAGCCACTTCACATCCGCCATGATGGAGTCGACGTATTCGGTCTCCTCCTTCGATGGATTGGTGTCGTCAAAACGCAGGTTGGTTTTGCCGCCGAACTCGTCGGCCAGCCCGAAGTCTAGGCAGATCGCCTTGGCGTGGCCGATGTGCAGGTAGCCATTGGGCTCGGGAGGGAAGCGCGTCTGCACGCGGCCGCTGTACTTGTTGGTCTTCAGGTCGTCGAGAATGATGTCACGAATGAAATTCGACGGAGCGGCCGTGGGCGCGGAGGGCGCTTTTGCGGCAGCTTCGATTGGGGGATTGGACGGATTCATGCTCAACTTTCATTCTATAACCAGAGGCAGGGTGTCAGCTCTCGAGAGGGACTTGGGATCGTTGGGATTGAATCCTGGGATTGAATCATTGAGCGATTGAATCGTCGGGATTGAAACATTGAGCGATTGAATCATTGAGTCATTGAAGAGCAATGGTGCCGAGTTATTCCCAAATTGGGACAGAGTTTACTGTTTAGTACCGGGTACCGTCGGATTAGTCTTTTTGTCAAGCCCTTCCGAGCCCTCGAGCCCTCCCCCTCGATCTTTGGGAATCATCGGTTTAGCCAGAAATTCGCGCAAAATCTTAGAGTAATAAGGACTTACATGGCAAAATCTTGCGGAATAAGGACTTAGGCGCTTTCGGTTGTCAAAGAGCTGAGGTAAAGATCCAGCATTAGCTATTTGGGTGATCGAAGTCAAGAGGGCGAATTTGCCTTTCACAATTTTCAAATTGGAACCTATGTTGCCAGGTCAGGTGACAGGCAAACTTGTTCGCACCGCGCGGGCTCCATAGCCTAAGCCAGGGCCCGTGGTGTAATGGGAGCACATTAGCCTGTCCAGCTACAGGGTGCGGGTTCGAATCCCGCCGGGTCCACGGCCTCCCGGTTAGGTGGGGAAGCTGGCGGGGAGCTTCCGGGCAGGCGGGCTCCTCAAGTAATGTTGACTTCGGGGCGGTGACTACCGATAATTGTTTTCGTAGCTGGACAGGTTAACTCCCCGGGCCGGAAAAGGG
>QIAP01000069.1:0-25539 GCA_003225075.1 Acidobacteriota bacterium
TTACTACCTCGTGCAAGGCTGCATTTTGGCGATTGGACTAACCTACGTAGCGGTCAACTTCCTGACCGACCTGCTGTACTCAGCGGTCAACCCGAGGATCAGACAGTGAGAGCTGGACATTCATTCCGGTACCGCGATTCGTAAAGGAACCGGCTTGGAAACTAACAAATAAGTCTAACTTCGACCATGCTAGTCCAACTTGTTGACATAAGTCCAACTTCGTTATAACATGTAATACATGGCAATCGAATATGCAACAGTAAAGGCGAAGGGCCAGGTCGTTATACCTGTCGACATCCGCCGCAAGTTTAGGATCGATGAAGGCACGCGGGTGGCGTTTCTGGAAGAGGGAGGGAGACTGTTCATCCAGCCGGTAACGGATGAGTTCATCGACGCGATGAAAGGTGTACTCGCTAGACGGCAGGGTCTTCCTGATAGGGTCGAGCGTGATGCGGACCGGGACCTCGGGTGAAGGTGCACGTGCTCGATGCCAATGCCCTGTACCGCTTTCTAACAGGCGGGCCGGGGGCGGAAGCAGTAGGTCGGCTGTTCAAGGGGGCTAGGGATGCGGAGCAGCCGCTCCGCATGTCAGTCGTCAACTGGGGAGAAGTCTACTACACGATTGCCCGCGCACAAGGCTTCACTGAGACCGCTAAAATTATGGAGCGTGTCAAGTTGCTGCCACTGGCAATTCTCGAAGCTGGAGAAGCGGTGACGACCCGCGCAGCCAAATTAAAAGCTGGCTACGGCTTGCATTACGCGGACTGTTTCGCTGCTGCCACCACGCCCGCCGGCGGCGTTCTGGTGACATCGGACACTAAAGACTTCAAGAGAATTCCTGGACTGCGCATCTTATCGCTACCCGAGCATACCGGACAGAGCCGCGGTTCTTAACACTCAAGCCGTGCGACCCCGTTTGGTGCGCCGGGTAAACTCTATAAACAAGAACACTATCGAGAACTGACCCATGTCAACTGCCGCCATCTCGCTCCACCGCGCCGCCAGCCGTAATCCCCTGGCGGCGATCGGAGTCATGCTGGTCGCGCTCTTCCTCATCTTCGCTCTGTTTGCTCCCTGGATCGCACCTCAGGATCCTGCCCACATTGACTTGCCCACGCGTCTCGAACCCCCATCTTCCACCCACTGGTGCGGCACGGATGAACTCGGCCGCGACATTCTCTCCCGTCTGATCTATGGCGCGCGCATCTCGATGTTCGTCGGTGGCAGCGTGGTGGTGGGATCATTGTTCCTGGGACTGGTAATCGGTTCCATTGCCGGCTACTACGGTGGACGCGTAGACCGTTTCGTGAACATCGTCGTCATGAACGCGTTTCTGTCGTTTCCAGGAATTCTGCTGGCAATCGCTTTTGTCGCCTTCCGTGGACCAGGAATTTTTAACCTGGTGCTGGCGCTTTCGCTCGGTGGCTGGGTGGGCTATGCCCGTCTGGTGCGCGCTCAAGTGCTGACTACTCGCGAACGTGAATTCGTGGAAGCCGCGCGCGCTCTGGGAGCAAGCGATTGGCGAGTCATCGTCCGTCACATCCTGCCTAACATTATTCAACCCGTGATCGTGCAGGCTGCCATCGGCATGGCGGGAGCAATTCTGGCCGAGGCCACCATGAGCTTTCTGGGACTAGGCGTCCCGCCCCCGACCGCGAGTTGGGGCTCGATGCTCAACGATGGCCGCGCACACCTCTTTGACGCCTCACATCTCGTTCTATTTCCCGCGCTCGCAGTGATGCTCGCCGTGCTGTCGTTCAACTTCATTGGCGACGCCCTGCGCGATTTCCTCGATCCGCGCTCGCGCATCGAAGCCGGTCTGTGAGCTGCCAATCATTGCGGTCACCTTTCAGTACAGATGCAGCTTTCTGTGTCCTGCTCCTCGCACCTAACAGGTAACCCCTTCTGCCAAGCGACACAAAGCAAGAGTGTTCCAGTTGTCGTAGTACTTCAGTAACTGCTTTCTACTCTGATTTTTATTGGCTCAATGCCCCTTCCCCGCAACATATCCAGAACGTCCGTGTTCCATTCCTATGAGCAGCCGCCAGGCTGTAGCAATAAGAAATAAAAACTAAAGGATGAGGGAGATTTGATCATGAAGCACGAGACGAAGATTCTATTGTTGAGCGCAGCCTTGGCGGCCATGATGCTGCCCGCCGCGGCACAGACTTCGACCACCCCCACGCAGCCCACTCCCGTGCCGGCAACCAGGAAGCCGGGCGAGATTCAGGAACGCAAGGAAAACCAGCAGGATCGCATTGGCGAAGGCGTGGAGAACGGCTCCTTGACTGCCGGCGAAGCCGGCAGACTGGAAAGCCAGGAATCCAGGTTAAACCAGGAAGAGCGCCGCATGCGTGCCGCGAATGGTGGCAAGCTCACCGCCGCCGACCGGGCAAAGTTAAATCGTCAGCAGAACCGCCTGTCGAAAGAAATCTATCAACAGAAACACAATGCCCAGAAGCAGAACACCAATCCCAAGAGCGAAGTCGGCAAGCGGCTGGAAAACCAGCAGGATCGTATTGGTCAAGGCATCGAGAACGGTTCTTTGACCCCCGCCGAGGCCGCCCGGCTGGAAAAGAAGGACGCTGCCATCAACCACGAAGTGAACAATATGCGTGAACACAATGGTGGCAAGCTGACTCCGGCAGAGAAGGCGAAAGTCAACCGCCAGGAGAATCGCGTGTCGCATCAGATTTATCGCGACAAGCACAACAATCATCGCCAACACAACTAAGGATCAGCTGAAACAATTGCTGTTCAAACTGCACACCCCGATCGCCCTCGGAAACGAGGGCGATTCGTTTTAAGTTCGGCGCACCAGCGTTCCGGCGATCATATCGTGCAAGGCTTGTTTCCTGTCCGTAAAGCCGGCGATGATGTATCCGATGAAAAAAATAGCGCCAGACAGATACTTCGCAAAATGGCGGCCGCTGGCACGGGCAAACGAGATTCGGTTCCCGGCAAGATCGGTGACTTTGAGTCCCAGCACCATCTTGCCGAGAGTCGCCTGCCGCGGAGAGCTCTCCAGAACCGCCTCATACAGCCAAGAAGCTAGAAAACCGAGGGTTGCGCCGACAATCATGCTCACCAGTCGCACGCCCATGGAAGACATGCTTACAGCAAAGCCGGCCGCGCCGATCACCGCTCCTACCATGATAGAGACAGGCACCACCACGACTTGAACCAGAATCCCATCCAGGATGGCAGCGACCAGGCGAATCCAGAATCCCCCATATCCCGCAGTTGCAGGCACCGGCGTTGTAGTTGCGTAGAAAGCCTGGGGCGCGGCCAAGGGAGTCCCCGTAACCGCCTGAGGGATTACTCCGAACGGAGCGCCACATCGCGAGCAGAATTGTGCTGCTGTCGAATTCTGGGCACCACACTTACTGCAGAATAAAAACCCTTCAGGCATAATGCCGGCCAATATAGCGGGCCTGGGTCGGTCTGTAAAGGGTGGGATATATGGGATATGAATAAATCGGCAGCTACTCGTTGCAGATGAATTCTTGCTTATCAAATTCCTGCATCCAGTAGCCTTCCACGTAGTGGAATGCAGTTGACACCGGAGATCGCACACATGCTAAGCGGAATGCCTGACCGCACATCTTCGATCGTTAATGAGCTTTGATCTGGATCGTTGCTGTCGCCCCGATGCCGGGCATCACTAAGACGTTAAATAAGCCGGTGGAGTTGGTGTAATTAACCGTCCCCACTTGGCCATGCGTTGCGGTAATCGCAGGCGCGGTGGGGGAATATCCGAAGACGATTCTCGCGCTCTCTCTCGCGGCAAATGCAATACTGGCGGTGATTGTTCCATTGTCCGTTAACGCGGTAATCCTTTTCTTCCCCAGCGAAACATAGTGTCCGTTATCGCCCAGGAAGGCCGCGCCCGAAGGCCCGATTGGCATCACGATGTAATAAGCGATTCCATTCGCGATAGTGTCACTAAACGTCTGTTGCGGCTGCACGATCTTGCCCGCCTTCCTAAAATAATTGTAGACAAACGCCGTCCGCGTCATTCCCAAAGCCGACGGACTGAAAGCCAGCTTCAGGTCAGACGTCCGATTGTATCCAGCGACGTAGTGGGCGGTTATCGCCCCAAAGTTCGTCGACGTCGACGCCACCATCGGGTGGGTGAGCCCGGCCGAATCGTTGATGATGGTCTTGTCGAGCGGGACGAGAGGCACGTCCGGTTTTACGATAACGCCGTCCAGGCGAACCGCAAGCAGCAGATTTCTGGCGTTAAGTGAACCAATAGCGTCTCCGACACCTACCGGACCTGCTGACAGGGTTGAGAACAGAAGATTGTTGGTCTGTGTACTCATAAATACATCCGACCAGGGCCACACCCCCAAAGCGCCTGCCAGTTGTGAGCCATACAAGAATTGGTCCCAGCGGGATTGCTGGAAGATATCTTTGCTGGTGCGGATGGTCGTGATGTTGCTGTAAAGCGAACTTTGCAAATAGTGCCGCGGAAGCGGCATGCAGTATTGCATATTCAATCTCTGGGCCGACATTGCTCTAGCCATATCGTCCATGAACGCCTTCGGATCTGTGAGATTGAACTTCGCTTGCGCTTCTGTGGCAAGCCAGTCCTGCTCGTAGACGCTGACCCCGGCATCATGAAGGTAGCTGCCGATACTGTTCCAGTACAGCGGATCGATGACCACCTTTCCCGACATTTTGTAGATGTGATGATAGGGACTGCTGGGATCGATCCAGCGCGCATGGGTAATCAACGGAATCCCAAGTTGCTGTTGGAATGACTTTAGGCCGTTCGGAAACAGCGCCGATGCAGCGACGTACTCATAGATCCCCGCTGCCGAGTTCTGCCAGGCTGCCGTCGCTCCTTTAGGGTAAAACCAACTGTCGAGGTGCATGTACCCGAGCTTGAGACCCAGTTGATTAAAGTTGTCTCGCACTCCCAAGAGGGTCTGTTCGTAACTTCCTTTGCGGGAATCAAACTTGTAATAGTAAGCGGCGCCGTGGTCGGTCCAATAACCCAGGGATTTCAGGCTTGGGTCAGCGTCGTTTGCGGGGCGAACTTTCCCCTGCAGTTTCGTCATCGCCTGACCCCACGTCTGGTATGTGCTGTTGATTCCTTTCCCCATCACTAGCAGCGTCTGATGTCTGAAACCGGCGGGTAAACTGGTTATTTGCGAACTGATTCCACTTATGATGCTGCCGCCCGTCCCCTGCACAGTACTGGCAACCATGAAATCCGAAGCTGGCGACAGTACAAAGGTGTTGCTGCTGCTGGGATCAAAAAATATCCATGGGCTATCGGACGCTAACGAGTTGAACGTAAAAAGTCCAAACGTTCCTTCATACGCCAAGTGTCGGAGTTTCCGGGGATAGGTAGTAAAGGTCGGAAACGGTGCGGTGTTGCTCGCCGCCTGCAAATAAGCGAGCTTGAAAAGCACCGTCAACCCATTTTGGTAGACGCGAATGCCGCCAGTTCGCTGGCCTCGCTGAGAATAGTTAAAGTCAATCTCGGAGTACGCCCCAACGCGATCGGTTCCCGTGTTCACCACAATGTTGCTCGGTGTTTGACCGAGGTTCCCGCTGAAGACCCAGGCTAGACTCGCCACACTGACCTGATATGCGCCACAGGTATCAAGACTGGCGTCAATCCCCGAGGATGATTGCACTGTCGTCTTACTGCACGAACGCTCAAGATTGGTATAGTCGCGGGCGCTCGCATATTGAGTCGCTGTTGCCGCGACATTTTGTTCCACTCGCGGCGCCGCTGATGCCAGGAGGAAAGAAAACAACCCTCCAATAATGGCAAACATTACGCGAACCATGGCTTTTTCCTCCGGAGTCGCCAAGCATGCAGTGATCGGCGGCGCGCCATTGTGCTTTCAACTGTGATTTGCCAGGCGAAAGGAGATCGCGACCTCCTTGCACCGAAAACCTGGCCAGAGGATTGGATTTCCGTAAAGGGTGTTACTCAGCGACTAGAATGGCGCCTTTGATCCCACTTCGCTTACTTTCGAGGTGCTCGTGTCAGGCGATTAGCGCTGACTTGGGAAGGAAGAAAAAAGACTCTTCCCGTTAAGGTCATTTTCTTGTTTTCAACCTTAAGTTATCGTTAAATTTTCGGAATTGCCAGACAACGCTGCACTTTCTACTTTCTCTTTCTCAGGTGTTAACCGTGGCCGCAGCCGCAGCTTTGTCAGTGGCATTGGAACTGGCGCCGGCTCTCACCTTGAAATCGCAGATGGTTAGCTGCAGACCACCGAACTCCGGATGGTCATTTTGGCCGATGGTGAAAGCGATATCGAGGGTATCGCCTGCCAGCAGCTTTTCCTGCTGGAAGCGCTCGGCCATCCGCCAGGCAAGCGCATCGAAGGTAATCGCACGGCGCCAATTGCCGTTCTCAGTCCTCACTTCCTGATTCGAGGCAGCGGTTCTCACGTCCTTCCTAAACGCAGCCGAGTCGGGATGGCAACGAGGTGTGGCGAGGATGGCGATCGCCTCTGGATCGTCGGGTTGACGAAGGGCCTGCGACCTAAGCGCAGGGGATAGCTTTAACCTGAGATGCTTCTCCTTCAGCACGCGTGGCGGCGCCATCAGGCGCACCGCATCCGCGGTGAACACTGGTTCGGGATTGCCGTGTCCAAACGGTTCCAAGTGGCGCAGAGCCTCGAATAGTTCCGGAGTAACCTCGTCGAGCAGAAGTTGCGCGTCAATAGCGAGCGCCGGTTCAAAGTCCGCCGCGGTGAGATGCTGGCGGGCATAAGCATCAAGATGTACGCGAAGATCGGCGATGCTCGCGGCAGGTAACGAGAAACCTACGGCATGAGCATGTCCTCCGTAGCGAGTAAAGAGAGCGCCGCAGGACTCGAGCGCATCCAGTAGATGAAACGCCGGGATGGAGCGGCCCGAACCATGGGCGTGTTCACCGTCTCTGGAGATCACTAATGCGGGCCGGGTGTATCGCTCAACCACACGACTTGCTGTGATACCAATCACGCCGCGATGCCACCCATCGCCATCGAGCACAATACAGAATGCATCGCCAAGATTCGGTTCCGTTTCGAAGCGCGCCTCGATCTCCTGCATGATGCGCCGCTCTTCTTCCTGGCGCTCGCCATTGAGCTTGTCGAGGCGGGCGGCAAGTTCCCGAGCGCGGGCCGGATCCTTCACACTGAACAGGTCGATAACGTCGAGGGCCACGTCCATGCGTCCCGCCGCATTGAGTCTCGGCGCTATACGGAATGCAACTTCACCCGCTGTCTTTGCACGCGCTCCGCCCAGTTGTGCGACTTCCAACAACGCCTTCAATCCCTCGTTGACTGGCCTCCGCAATCCTTCCAGTCCGAGTTTCGCAAAGACCCGATTCTCTCCTGCCAGTGGAACTGCGTCAGCGATGGTGGCAATGGCAACCACTTTCATGAACGACATCAGCAGCCGCGACTGATCGGGACGATCGAGCCTCCTGTCCATCAACGCTTGCGCAAGTTTGAAGGCCACCCCCGCGCCGCACAGCGCCTTGCAGGGATACTCACAACCCACCTGGTTGGGATTGAGCACGGCCAATGCGGAGGGAACGCCATCATGCCCCGGAAGGTGATGGTCGGTGACGATAAGATCCACACCCAGGCGCTGCACAGTCTCAGCGGCGGCAAAGGCGCGGATGCCGGTATCCACGCTGATGATCAACCGCACTCCGGCAGCAGCGGCGCGTTCGATGACATCGTCTTTCATGCCATAGCCGTCGCGAATGCGATGCGGCACGTGGAAATCGGCGGTGCCGCCGCAGAGTTCGATGGCGGTCTTCAGTATGACAATCGCGGTCGTACCATCGACATCGTAATCGCCGTAAATCAGAATGTCTTCTTTGCGCTCGATCGCGGACTCAAGACGTTCGATGGCAACCTTCATCCCGGTCATCGCGTACGGTGAGTGGAGGTGCGCCAGCGACGGAGCAAGAAAGCGCTCAGCAGATTCCACATCGGCAATGCCGCGTAGGACGAGCAAATGGGCGACGGTCGAGGCGACGCTGCCCGCGAGGCGTAGGCTTGGGTTCGCGCGTAAGCCGTTGGCGAGAGCTTCGACCGATACGGCATCCGCCGGTTTAGCGGTCCATTTCATAGCTCGCCCATCCAGACGTCACCCGAAGATTCATGCATTGCAGATCGATATCCTCAGAACTTCGCAGGCAGGGCTCGTCGTTCGCATCGCAAACGCGCACCAGCTAGGGCTCGTCATCCTGATCCGGTTCGTCAATTGCAATCCCCCCGAAATCTTCGCTCATTTCGAGGAGGCGCTCGTATCGTTCGTACCACTCGGTGCTGGATTCGTAGAGGAACATGCACCCTTGGTGCGGCCAGCCAAGCTGTACGAAACCGGTCTTACCGACGTAGGTTCGGAGCCAGCGGGCATCTTCCAGGTCCTCGTCATTGCTGTACTCGCCGTTGGAGAGGCGGCGGATCATCTCTTCCAGGTCCTCTCGTTTTAGCACCCAGGCGTGCATGGTGAGGAATGGTGCGCCTGCTGCCTTCGCCAGTTCCACGAAATCCTTCCACGCGTCAGGATTGTCGTTCGACTCCCACATGACACTCTGCACTTCTTCAAATTCCACATAGCCGTGGAATCGGCGCATGCCATGGCCTTCGACAAAGGCAATCATGTCGTCTTTGACGCCGGTAAGGTCGTCAGGAGCAGCGGAGGACATAGGGTGGCTCGCGATAACCAGCATTGTAAGCTTTTTGGGAGCGGAGTGAGTAGTTGGGAGCGGCCCGTGTTTCGGTAGTGGCTGAATCTTGATTTCAGGATGGAACACGAATTGCCTTATTTCTTAGACACGCCCTGTAGTTTTTTCTTCAACTCCTGAATCCGAGACAGGATGGTGTCACGAGTCGTCTCGTCAGGATGAGGCAAGTGATCCTCTAGCCGCTTAATCTCTGCAATTATTTCCTGTCGGTCGGTTCCCCGTCACGACGATCTGGGCTAGCCCGCTTCATTTTCTTTCGTCCAATTTTTGCCATATCTGCTGGCGTGGTCAATATTGAGCAGACACGAGATGTGACAAAGGGGTATTTTGTCAGCCATCAAGAAAGGGGTCTCCGAATGCCCCAATACGATTGCAACAAGTGGCAAGACTTCGCTACAGCAGCCAGTGTCGAGCAAGACCCACAAAAACTCCTCCAGCTCATTCAACAACTCAACGAGGCTTTAGATGAGGAGGAAAACCGAAAACTCGTTCGTTTGCGAATGGGAGCCGCCGTATCGGCAGCACAAAGCGCATTAAATTGACGGCAGTGATAGGCTAATAAAAAGCCCCGGATCGAAAAATAGCCAGAGCAGAACCGGGGCTGATTGGCAAAGAGGTTTTTGTTGGCACGAATGATGCCACAAGCAGGGAATACAAATAGAAAAAAGCCCGGATGCCCGTCCGGGCCTAAGATCGGTATGACGTGCTCATGCCCACATTAGGGCTGGAGCATGATCTGTGTCAAATCATTCCGTAACCTTGCCCAACTCAAAAAAGGAAGAATTTCTTAGGATTCAAATTCAGCCACTACCCGTGTTTCAGCCCGGCACCGGGCATCTGCGACCCATATGCTAGACTGTTTGTTTCGCACTGAGCTAACTATCCGCACCATGCTCTTCTCCAGAGAATATGTGGGCTATTTGGCCCGCGAAATCACTAAAAAACTGATCTCGGGCGAATTCATCGAGACCAAGGATGTCCCCGCAATCACCGAAAAGGTGAACGCCGCCTTGCTGGATGAGCTCTCGCTCGAGGACCGCATCAACGATGAAGTGCGAGTAATCCTTGAGGCCTATTCGGATGAGATGCAACGAAGCGGTGCAAACTACCAGGAGATGTTCCGCAAAGTGAAGAGTGAACTGGTCCGCAAATACAAAGCCGTCCTGTAGGCGCCCGCAACAGTTTCTCCGGCGCGATCGAGGGCCGTCCGATCTTGGCGTACAACTTTTCGAACCGAGGCCTCAGTTGTTGCAGAGCTTCATCGGTCATGGCACGCAGCGGGCGCAGTGGATGATCCTGCGGTACTGGCTGCTCAGGGCTAACGTAGCTGAAGACATCCAACTGTTGCTCGTCTTTTCCTCGCATGCCTTCTTCTTATCAGAGTGCGTTGTGGAAACAAGAGAGTTTTTGGATACCACGTCAGGTTGGTGAATGGCAGATCGTGCATAGGATTCGTCGTGGATGCTACAATCGCGCGCCATGAAAGCCATGCTCACGTTCGTGCTTGTAAGCTCCATTGCATCGGCCCTTCCGCCACGCACTCCGATGCCGCGGGTCAGCGAAGACATCACAGCAGTCAAGAAAGCGATGGCAGAGTGACAAAGGCGGAACTCAGATACGACGCCAAGGCTGTGGATAGACTGCTGGATGAAAACTTCATTTATGTCGGCAATGACGGTTCCCTCATCAGCCGGATCGATTTCATCAGGCTTACAGATCGGAGCAGGAACCCGCTCGACCTGCTAGAGATCACGGATGTCGACGTTCGCACCATTGGCGACACAGCGATTGCGACTGCACTCATCCATGAGAAGGGCCTAATCGATGGCCGACCCTACGAGTTCTGAGGCCGCACTCTGACCACTCTTGTAGGAAAGAGCGGTCGCTGGTATTGCCTCGCAATTCACGATTAAGACGGTCTGGGACCCAAGTATCCGAACTGATGGACCAAAGTATTGCCCAGGAGTCGCTTCTTGAAACCGGGTGAGCTGCCCCTCTTTGACGACCATATTATCGGCTTCCGCAAACACCTCACCCGAGTTTTTCCGCATCCTGCTAGTCGTTCCCTTCCGCCTAGTCGTTCCCTTCCGCAAGAATCGAATCTCTAAGTCAGCCAGCGGCCCATACTGCCTACTCGATTCCAAAATGAAGGCGAGCGATAAAGACAACCAGCAGGACGAACGACAAAAGAATTGCCCCAACACTATGGTTGCGCAGTACGCGATAACTGGGGAACCAGGGAAACATCAGGGTTTCAAGGACCGGTTTCAGCTTTTCCGGCCACAGCAGGCCAGCGATTCCGAAACCTAAACAGAATTGGATGAGGAGAGGAATAGTTAAATGTTCCATATAAAAATACTTGGCCCCAAAGCTGGATTGATTGAGCTGTCACCATCTTGCCGCAAAATACGGCCTTGGTCAGTGACAATCATCACATTCTGGGAAAGGGAATGGAGATTATAGTGCATGATTGTTTATGAGCGCACTCATTTTTTGAGTAGGAATTACTACGGTAACGCCGTTCACCCCTTAACCTGCGCCGCAGCCGGCGGCCCTTTTGGCGCAGTCATTCCAGCGTGTAAACTAATGTCAAACCTCAACACAGGACGGTGCCGTGAGACTGAGCCGCGACAAAGTCAACAAACTTGCCCACGTCGTAACTGACTCACTCGCCGAAACGGATTCGGTGGATTTTGTGGAAGACCGCAATACCATCCGCCTCGAAGTGCGCAAAGTTCTCGAGGCTCTGCTTAATCAGGAAGCACGGATCGACGCTTCCGTTCGCCAGAAAATTGACAGCCAGAAGCGGACTATCCTGGAGGGCAGCCAGGAATGGGAGATTCTTTACCGCAAGTACTACAACGAAGAAGTAAAAAAACTGGGCTTATAGAAGCCCACTGAGGGCTGGCCACGGACCCATTAGCCCCTTACCTGCCCGCCTCCACCGCCGGCATCCGCAGTACATCGTCTCCCTGATCTTTCTTGCCTGCAACCGCAGGATCCAAACCGAGCGCGCGCAGCCCTCGCGCCACCGGCTGAAGTGCTTTGAGCATCCCTGCAAGAGCGGCGGATGCGCCTTCCCGCTCACTGTTGTCTGGACCCTCTCTTTGCAACAGCGACTCCACAAAATTCTTCCGGTGCGGAAACATCACTAATTTTACGTCCTCGTTTTCAGGAATCCCTGCCGCCTTCTTCGCAAGTTTCAGCGCAGTGTCAAAACCACCCAGTTCATCCACGAGCCCAAGATTCTTCGCGTCCTGCCCGGACCAGATGCGGCCCTTGGCGATTTGGAGAACTTTGTCCTTGGGCAAGTTCCGGCCTTCGGCTACTTTGCCGGTGAAATCCACGTAGACGCGGTCCAGCCAGTCTTCGAAACGCTTCCATTCGGCGGGAGTGTAGTCATGCGTCCCCGTCCACATGTCGGCGTTCGCGCCATCGTGAACCTCATCCCACGACAGACCGACCTTGTTCCAAAATCCGGATGTGAGAATCTTGCCGCCCAGCACGCCGATGGATGCCGTAATTGTTCCCGGTTGGGCAACAATCTTGTCCGCCGCCATCGCCACAAAATATCCGCCCGAGCCGGCGAGGTCGCCCATGGAAACGATCACCGGCTTCCCTGCCTTGCGGGCGCGCACTACTTCTCGCCAGATTGCGTCTGACGCCACATACGATCCACCGGGACTGTCCACTCGGAAAAGAATTGCCTTCACGTCTTTGTCTTGCGCGGCCGCACGAATGGCGCCTGCCACCGTGTCGGATCCCATCGTCATCGAACCTTGCACCGGATCGTAGTCGCTCTTGCCGCGGGACACGCCGCCCACACCATAAACGAGCGCCACGGTCTTACCCTTCTGGTGTGGCCTGCCGGCACGATCAAGATATTTATTCAAGTAAAGAAATTCCGCGCCGTCACCAGCTTTCTTCTTCAACTGGTCATACACTTCGTCGCGGTAAGCCAGGCCATCCACCAGCTTGGCGTCCACCGCTTCCTTCCCCAGAAAGGGACCACGGTCAATAAGTGCCATGAACTGCTCAGGAGAAATCTCCCGCGCCTGGCAAATGCCATCTCTTATCTGGTTAAACCAGGAGTTCATCAGCGCCGTCATGGCCTCCTTGTGTGCCGGGGTGTACTTGGTTTCGGTGAACAGGTTGAGAGCGTTCTTATATTCGTAGCGATGGTCGCCATGAAACTTCATGCCTAGCTTGTCCAGCGTCCCCTTGATGAAAGGACTCTCAAGCATCAGCCCTGTAAGCCCGACGTCACCGGAAGGCTGCAGATTAATTTGGTCGAACGCGGTAGCCAGATAATAGGCGCCGTTGCCTGGACCGAACTCTCCGAAAGTCTCAGCAAACGCTACGGCAAACTTCTTTTTGGCACGGAACCGCATAACAGCGTCACGAATTTCCTGCACCTGCGCCATGCCCATGGGCACGGCGCCAATCTTGGCCACCATACCCGCAACCCGATTGTCGTCGACCGCTCGGTCAATGGCATCGATCACATCACGCACCGTGGCGCGATCGCTGAGCATTACTTTGGAGGTGGGAGTATCAGGAATATCCTCCACCAGTGGATGTTGGAGATCGGCCTCCAAAATAGTTTTGGAGGGCACGTGTCCCTTGCGCCCGGCTACGATTACCAGGGCGAGCACAACGGTCATGAGATAAATAACGCCAAGAACGACAAACAGACGAACCAGGAATTTCTTCATGGAAGTTCTCTCCGGCAGCAGACTAGAACCGGAAAGTCTATCGCGAGCGGATGCCAGATGGCGACCCTAAGGCGGACTGTTCGGTCATTCAAATGAAAGGCCCTGCTTCATGCCCCGGTCCCACGTACTGGCAAGTTATCTACAGGGAAGGTCATAATGGACTTCGACGATCCCATGCCTACAGTCACGCAGATCTCGGACGTCGTGAAGGAAGCGGCCAACCACGCCGGTTTCAACCTGGCTGGCATTGCTCCGGTTCGTGAGTTCGACGAGCTCGAATATTTTCCGGAGTGGATTGCGGCCGGAAACGCCGGCGAGATGACATATATGGAGGCGCGGGACGCCGAAGGCCACCTCAAGCGGGCCTCTCTGAAGAACGCCGCTCCATGGGCAAGAAGCGTCATCGTCTGCGCCATCAACTACAACACCGCCGAGCCCTACTCGACCCAGCAGAACGATCCGCAACACGGATGGATCTCACGATACGCCTGGGGTCGCGAAGACTATCACCACGCCGTCCTACGCCGGCTGCGCCTAGTTGAAGCCAACCTAAGAGAAGCCGTCACCGCTAACCAGCATGGTCTCCCAAGCGAGAACCATTCCGCCGACCACTGGCCACTGCTCACTGACCACTTTCAATCCCGCTGCTATGTTGACACCGGGCCTCTCGTCGAACGGGTTTACGCCAAGTATGCCGGCGTCGGCTGGATTGGAAAGAACACCTGCATCATCAATCAGAAACTGGGATCATGGCTGTTTCTCGGCGTCATTCTCACCTCGATCGAACTACAGCCGGATCTTCCCGCGCCCGATCGCTGCGGCACCTGCACCCGTTGTATTGACGCTTGCCCCACGGATGCGCTGATCGCGCCCTACCAGCTCGATTCCAACAAATGCATTTCGTATCTCACCATTGAAAAACGTGGCGCGATTCTCGAAGAGATGCGTGAAGCAATGGGACGGCAGGTCTTCGGTTGCGACATCTGCCAGGACGTCTGCCCGTGGAATCGCAAGGCGCCGGTGACCATTGCGCCTGAGTTCGAACCTCGCCCCGAACTGGTGAATCCCGCCCTCGAGTGGCTGGCGCAAATGAGCGCAAAAGAATTTCGGCAGGTATTCCAGGGCTCGCCGGTACGCCGCGCGAAACTCAGCGGCCTGCGGCGGAATGCAGTGTTCGCTATGGGAAATAGCGGAGAGCGAAAATTCGTTACCCTGCTCGACAATCTTGCTGAGGACAAAGATGAGATAGTGGCGGAGAGTGCGAAATGGTCGAAGAGAAAGCTAACCCGACTCGATGTGCGGGCTGATCGCCACTAAGTTTCTAACTTGTGCCGTCCATCCACCGCTTGCTTTGCTGAGAGCGTGATAGCATTTTGAAGATCTCAACTCTGATACATGGTCCGCCTTTCCATATTCCTTAAGCATCGTGCCTGCGACCTTGTCCGTTACAAGTTGGGCTCACTTGTGTTCTTCGGACCTGGCCTGCTGCTGTGCGTCCTCGCGCATGCCGCTGAGCCGCCATGGATCGAGATCCACGCCCCGCACCTGACCGTGGTTACTGACGCCGGGGAGAAGCACGGACGTGAAGTCGCATTGCGCCTGGAGCAGATGCGCTCTGTATTTGCCCAGTCGCTGATGAAAAACCGTTTGAACATGGCGGTGCCTCTTACCATCATCGCGCTCAACAATAACCAACAGTACGCCCAGACTGCCCCCGATTCGCGCGTAACCTCGCCAGGATTCTTCCTCCCTGGCGACGATCACACCTTCATCGTCTTGAACCTTTCCCGCGCGGAACCTTGGCGTGCCGTCTCCCATGATTTCGCTCACCTGCTGCTGAATTACAACTATCCTCCGACACAGGGCTGGTTCGACGAAGGCGTCGCCGAATATTTTTCGTCCATACGTCTCGATGACAAGCAAGTTCAAGTCGGCGGCGATCCGGAACAGAGTGCTTCGCCGAGAGAAGATTTGCTGGGCCACCAGCTACAAGTACGAACCTCGCAAAAATCGCTGACCGAATTACTCAGCGGCCCGGTTTGGCTTCCGGTGACGGATCTGTTCAGCATGCCTCATGAAACTTCCGGACAGGAGGGTACGCGCAATACTTTGTTCTATGCGCAATCCTGGATGGTGGTGCACTACCTTCTGAATAAAAATAAGCTGCCGGAGACTGGTACCTACTTCGACCTGGTAGAGAATCAGAAGCTGCCCGTCGAGGAGGCGATCCACAAGGCCTATGGCGTGACGCCGCCGCTGTTTGAGCAGGCAGTGAAAGAGTATTTTCGTTCGCTGACTGCGCTGTTTCGACCGGCAAATGTAACCAGGCAGCCGGCATCTGCCAACACCGGAGCCGAGGTCTATCAGTTTCCTGCTCCGCTCGGCCCCGACGATCTCAGCGTAACTGTGACTCCGTTGCAAGAGATCAATGCCCGCGCTTTGCTGGCCGATGTCAGAGCGCGTGTCCCGGACCGTCGTGAAGAGGGCGTCAAGGAGCTCCAGAGTCTCGCTGCCGCACCCAGTGACAATGAAGCTGCGCGTCGCGCTCTGGCCTGGGTGCATATTCAGCGCAAGGAATTCGAACCGGCGTCCGAGGAACTAAGTAACGCCGCAGAATTAAATCCCAAAGATCCCTGGGTCCATTATTACCTTTCGGTTCTGAAATACCGCGTCGCCCAGACCACCCGGCAATCAATCCAGAGTTTGGGAAACATGATGCAGGATCTCAGAGCGGTGCTGGACTGGTATCCGGAATTTGCTGAGGGTTACAACATGTTGGCAATAGCTCGTGTAGAAGGCGGAGGGACTGCGTCGGCGCTTGAGGCCATTAAGGCTGCCATCCAGCTTAGTCCGCGCAACGAACTGTATGTGTACAACCTCGGTGAGATTTATCTTTCCGGCAAAAAATGGGACTCGGCGCGCCCTGTGTTTGAACGCTTGAAGTCAAGCAGCAACCCGCAGCTCGCCGCCGCAGCCCGCCGCCGCATGGACGACATGGAGTCTCTAAAAAAATACGGCATCCAGCCCCAGCATCCCTTGCAGTCGCTGAACGACACACCCGAAACCACGAAAGCGGAAGGGACCGGAAAACCAGAATCGCAGGCAAAGCCACCGGCTCCCACTAAGCAGGTTGACACAGATGCGCAATTGGACGAGCCGGAGGAGCGCAAACCAAAGCCGCCAGAACCCGCGCCGCCTAGGGGTTCCATTCAATTCGTGAAAGGTAGGCTGCTAAACATAGACTGCTCCCAGCCACCCGCGGCAGTGCTGACCATCACGGCCGGTGTGAAGACGCTTCACCTGCGTACTCCCGACTACAAGTCCGTGACTTTGGTGGGCGCAGATGAATTTTCCTGCACATGGAAAGATCGCATTGTGTCGGTGAACTACCGGGCGGAGGGTAAGTCCGGGGGCAATCTGGTGTCAATCGAGGTACAGTAGCGGGCGCAACATGTCATGGATTGAAGTCAGCGAGTACCTGTCGAGTGGCTGGGCCGACGGTGTCAATATCCCGTCTCGCGCGCGGCATTACTGCGCCGAACTGGAGAAGGGACAGATTCTCTTCTTCCGCCAGCCCCCGTTCGTGCTGCCTGAAGACGATGTCAACTTCCTCGTCAGTCAGAAAGCTAGTGACTCCCGGCTGCACAAAAACATCTCTTACCGTCCCGGCAAAGACTTGCTGCGCGGTTTTTCCGACGGCAAAGAGAATCAACAGCGCGTCCACCGCATCATGCGCGACTATTCCTCACAGGTCACGCAATTCGTCTCGCGCTTTCTCGCGCCCTACGCGGGTAAATTGCTGATGGACTTTGCCAGCTTCCGTCCACTGGAAGAAGACGGCCGCAATCTGCCGCTGCACAAGAAGAACGACCTGGTGCATGTGGACGCGTTCCCCAGTCGCCCGACGCGTGGCGGCCGCATCCTGCGCGTGTTCACCAACGTGAATCCCAGCAAGGGACGGGTGTGGTTCGTCACCGACCGCTTCCCAGCCCTGGCGAAGCAGTTCGCCACTGATGCCGGGTTGAAAAGCATTGCTGTGGACGGCGCTTCCAATCTTGCTGGACGGCTGACGCACGCGCTGCATGCCATCGGACTTCCGGTGACAGACCGCTCGCCTTATGACAAGTTCATGCTTCGCTTCCACGATTTTCTGAAAGAGAACACGGCGTTCCAGACGGGCTGCGAAAAGGAACGGCTGGAATTTCCTCCGATGGCAACGTGGCTGGTCTACACCGACGGCGTCCCTCACGCCGCACTCTCCGGCCAGTTCGCCATGGAGCAGACGTTCATCATGCCCGTCGAGGCGCTGGTCGCGCTCGAGCACGCCCCCATCCGGGTGCTGGAAGGAATCTACGGGAAGAAGCTGGCGTAGACAGTGTTCCACGTGGAACATTAGAGCCGATTGGGGTATGTGAGAAGTGTCCCACGTAGAACATTGTACTGGCTTTTCTGTACTTCTAGTTGTATGTACAATGAGCATAACGCTCAGATAACAAAAAGGGTTGGCCACGACCGCCATCGCAAGAAGCCCATGCGCCCTGGGGAGCTTACCACCGGTCATAACAAACGGGAGGCGTCCGTGACATCCAACCATTCAAGAAAACGAATGGTGGGCACCTGGCAAAGGACACGGCACCTCCGACCTGAGTTTCAAGGATGATCTTTGCGTCCTGCGTCTCCCAAATAGGACATTACCGATTTAGGAAAGTGGTGTATGCCGCGGTTGCCGCCAACCTGGGGATATCCATCAGCAAGTTCCTGGTTGCGTCTTTCACCGGCAGTTCGGCGATGCTGGCGGAGGCATTTCATTCCACCGCAGACACGGGAAACGAATTATTGCTGTTGCTGGGGATGAAACGCAGTGCGCGACCACCCGATGAGCTTCATCCTTTCGGACATGGCAAGGCTTTGTATTTTTATTCGTTGCTGGTGGCCGTTTATATTTTCGGTTTCGGCGGCGGATTGGCCATCTACCAGGGCGTCGCACGCCTGCGTCATCCGCAGCCTTCAGGACCCCCGACGTGGAACTATGTAGTGTTGGCGATCGCTACCGCATTCGATTTGTACTCGTGGCGAATTTCTTACCGGGAACTGATGCGGCGGAAACCGTCCGGCCGCAGTACGTGGCAGAAGATTCTGGCGAGCAAAGATCCCACGGTATTTACGGTTTTTCTTGAAGATTCGGCGGGCATCGCCGGAACTTTAATCGCTTTCCTGGGAATTCTGGCCGGGCAACTGCTGCCACAACCCGTATTGCGATCCCGTCGCATCCATTGTGATCGGAATTTTGCTGGCCGGCGTAGCGGTGCTTCTGGGGCGTGAGAGCGGTGCATTGCGGTGCATTACTGTTGGGAGAAAGCGCCGATAAAGCGCTGGTAAGGAGGAGCCGTAAGATTATCGCCGAAGACCCGGCGGTAGAAGAGGTAGGCAGCCTGCTGACGATGCATCTGGGGCCCGACCAAGTGTTGTTGAATGCAGAGATCAAGTTCCGCGAGAAGCTGACTGTCAGGGAATTGGAGGCTGCCATTGATCGTCTGGAAAGCCGCATTCGCCAGCACGAGGCGAGTGTGCAGCGAATTTTTATTGAAGCCGATTCCCTGAGAAGCCGGCGCAGATCGGCGGCTTGAGCGTGTAGGCGTGCGGGCTGGCGTGCGGAATATACTGAAGCCTGTTATGGCCGTGGTGATTTCGATGCTCCGGGGCGTAAACCTTGGCAGCCATCGCCGGATCAAAATGGACGGGCTGCGGGCGCTCTATGAGTTCCTGAAGCTGCGCGACCCACAGACTTACGTCCAGAGTGGCAACGTAGTTTTCAGGACGGAAGAGCGCGACCTAACTCGACTCGCCAATCGGATCGAGAACGAGATCGAGCGGAAGTTTGGCTTTCGCGCCGACGTCATTCTGCGCACGACTTCGGAAATGAGAGACGTGATTGCCAGAAACCCGTTCGCCAAGCGGCGCGGCATTGAGCCGAGCAAACTGCTTGTCACTTTCCTCGCCAGTGATCCCGGCCCCGAAGCGCGCGAGAAGCTGCATAAGATCAAGACTGAGCCGGAGGAGGTGAGGATGGACGGCCGTGAGATCTATATCTATTTCCCCAATGGCATGGCGCGGCCGAAATTGTCGTGGCCGGTGATTGAGAGGACGCTGAGGACGTCCGGCACCGGAAGAAACTGGCACAGCGTTACCAAGCTGCTTAAGATTGCGGAGAGGCTGGAAGCAGCCCCGTAACAACGGCCTGGTTTAGGCTTACCGGGACCAGGCGTCCCATACGAAGTCCAATAGCTCATACACCAAAAACGTACGGGCGGGGACACCCGCGCCTATATCGAAAATACAAGCACGTGTTGAAACGGCTCAGAACCCGGGGGCTTTTTCTTTCGTGGGATCACACACTCCATTGGTAGGTTGCGGCGGCAACCCTGGCGGTTTAAGCAAGTGGGGAGTGGAGAAGTCGAAGAATTCCATCATGTTGTCGGCGCTGGCGTCGCGCGCGGTGAGCGAGGGGACATTGAATCTGACTTCGATCAATTTCAGGATAGAAGTGAAGTCACGCCAGGTGTGAGAAACGTAATGCGGCCTCACCCAGGGCGAAACCACGATGATGGGCAGGCGGAATCCGGTATGGGCGAAGTCGCCGGGGAGGTCTCCCGATTGCAGCATGGGCGCGATGTTGTCGGGTTTGATCGCGGTAGCGGGAACGACGTGATCGTAAAGCCCGCCGCCTTCGTCATAAGTAAGAATGAAAACCGAAGAAGGCCACGATGGGCTGGGGATGAGGGCATTGATAATCTGCGCCGCGTCCGCCGCACCCAACTGAATGTTGTTACCGGGGTGCTCGTCTAAACCGGAAGGCCCGCCGCGTTCGATGAAGATCACAGAGGGGAGATTCTTTTCGTCAAGGATATCGTTGTACCAGGACGAAATGTTAGACAGCTTCCCAGCGTCGCGCTGATAGGTGGACCACTCGGGCAAGTAGATACCGCTGTCGTGATAGTAGTAACGCCAGGAGACGCCGGCTGCGTCGAGCTTGTCGAATATGGTGGGCTGCGTCCAGCCTCCGGAAGGTGGAGTATCGGGACGGATATGGCCAAACGAGGTGCCGGCAAAAAGATACATGCGATTGCCGATGGTGTTGGTCTGGACGGGCGAGAAGAAACGATCGCTGGTGGCAAATTGCGTAGCTAATTCGTAGTAGTACGGTAGATCGGTCTCGTCATAGTAGCCGGCTGCTCGCGTACCGCTGGGATCGATGGTGGAAGACACGGAAAGAGCCTGCTTGAGGAAGTTGTCCATTTTGCCGCCATCGATGTCGGCGTGAGTCTCGTTCCAGAAGGGACTCAAATTTTCGTGGCAGACAGTTTGGAAATGGAACGGATGAACGGGCTTGCCTTGAGTGTCGTAAAGAGTTGCGTTCAGCGGAACCCCGTCGATGTTATTGGAAAAGCCTTTGGAGACTCTGTATTGGCCCAGCCTGCCAAAATAGTTGTCGAACGAACGGTTCTCCTGGACAAAGAAGATGATGTGCTTCAAATTGTTGATGCCGGCATTCGAAGTCACCTTGAGGGTACGTGTGGCACTGAAAGTTGCTCCGTTGAGATCGGTGGCAGTGATGGTGAGGGTGTGGCTTCCAGCTGCCAGACCGGTCAGATAAACGTCAAGAGTTTGCGTATTGGCCTGGTAAAGGACGTTTCCGTTCTCGAGTATTTGCAGCGATTGCACGGGACTGGAATCGGTTGTTCCGGCGACAAAGTGGACAGGCAAGCTCACCGTAGCGGACGTGCCCGGAGTGCAGATCGTGATCGTCTGGTTAGTGGCGCTCAATTTGCAAGGCGGAGTCATGCTTACGTTGATGTTGGTTTTGAAGGTGGCTCCGGTGGAGTCCCAGGCCTGAACGGTCAGCAGATGATTTCCTAATGATAAGCGAATGTACGTATCCAGGGTCGCGGCGCTCACCTGGTACACCAGCGCGTTGTCAACATAGATCTGCAGCTTGGTCACGGGATTGGAATCCGTGGTGCTGGCTTGCACGTGCGTGGGCGTGGCCACGATATCGTTCTGCTTCGGCGTGCAAACCGTGACCGAAGGATTTTTGGTGCCGGGGTTGCAGGTTTGGGCTGAAACCGGAATGCCAAAACACGAAAGCGCGATCAGCGCAGGAAGCACAAACTGTGCGCCGGCGATGCCAAAGGCAGGCGCCTTGCGACGCATCCTGTGGAGCGCGAAAAGGCCGTTCTTCCAGAAATCGAAGTTCATTCAGTCCTAAGTGACGTAGGGGAGCGCAACGAGGGCCGGCGTAATTAGGACGGCCCTGGCGGGCTGAGGGTTGCTTCGACTATCTGCTAGCCGGCAAGTTCAAGCGGGAATGTATTGTCTGTGGTAGCGGGTAACGCTTTCACAGCCGGCTTCACCTGCTCAAACGTACACTGTCGAGGTTTCTTTTCGGGACGCCAGCGCAAGAATTTTGTGCCATGGCGAAATCTGCCGCCAGAAAAGTGATCGTACTGCACCTCGCAAACCAACTTGGTCTTGAGCGGTTGCCATTCGGTGGAGCGCTTGGTGCTCCAGCGACTGGGTCCGCCGGGCGCGTGTCCGGTATAGCCGGGTGGACCAATCAGTGGCTCGACGATTTTTTTAAGCTCACGCCGTTGTTCAGCGTTGAAGCTGGAAGTAAAGCCCACGTGATCCACCAGCCCTTGCTGGTTGTATAGACCTAGCAAGAGCGAACCGATTGCGCCACCCTTCTCCGCGTAGCGGAAGCCTCCCACCACACAGTCGGCAGTGCGAATGCGTTTGATCTTCACCATAGCCGTGCGTTCACCCGAACGGTAGGGTTCGTCCAAACGCTTAGCAATAATGCCATCCAGTCCGATTGCGCCCATCTGGCGCATCCATTGCTCGGCCTGGCTTCGTTCCTTCGTGGCAGGGGAAAGACGAACCATTCCTTTTGGAGGCACCGTGCTGAAGAACTCTTCAAGCTTCTGGCGGCGTTCTACTAGCGGCAGGCGAATCAGCAATTTGCCATCGTCGTTCCCCAGCAGATCGAAGCACATGAGAGTGCCTGGGGTTGCCGCGGATAATTTCCGGATGCGCGATTCGGCAGGATGAATGCGCAGAAGTAGATCATCGAAGGAGAGCTGTCCGGCGGAAAAAATAGCAATCTCGCCGTCGAGCACGAAACGGCGTTGGGGCAAGCTGCGCAGTGCGGCAACCACTTCAGGAAAATACCGGCCCAGCGGCTGACCGGCTTTCGATTGCAACAGCACCTCACTCTTGTAGCGAAAAGCGAGGCAGCGAAAGCCGTCCCACTTGGGTTCGTAGAGCCATCCGGGGCCGGAGGGAATCTCGGACACTGACTTCGCTTCCGCCGGCGGGTATGGTGGTTGAAGGGGAAGACGAATTGGGGGAAACGTCTGTCCCAACTCTTCGGACGGGACGGCCCCGGCTTTCACCCGAGTGGTGAGGTTCCGCTTCGGTGGGGCGATGTTCCGCCGAGACTTGGGTCGGGTCGCTTTTGGCATCAAGACTTTTGATGCTTGGGCTGGCGATCGTGGCCGAAAACAAAGATCGGATATTTTCCAGTAACTTATCTTCAGGGTTGCGAGGCGGGAGCAGGAATCTTGGTCTGAGTGGCCACTTGTGACGATTGCTTTTCCAGTTGTTGCAGTTTCTGCTGTGCCATAAGCGCATCCTCGGCATGCGGCGCCAGTTGAAGATAATTGCGTAAGTGTTCCGCCGCGCCGTGGTAATCATGTTTGAGGGCCAAAATTGCGCCCAGCAAAAAGTGAAGCCGGGGGAGACGATGTTGCGCATCCACACGCAAACCCTGGAGGGCAGACTTTTCTGCTCGATCCACTCGGCCAAGATAATAATTTGAAGCTGAGTTCAGGAACCAACCTTGGGGGAAGCCGATCGGGTCGAGGGCAAGCAGTTGATCCGTGGCGTCCACTGCGTCCTGCCAATGCTGCTGCCGGGCAGCAATTTGCGCGAGTTCGGCGTAGGGCATGACTAACTTCGAATCGGCTGCAAGTGCTTCGTGAAACGCCAGCTGCGCGTCAGTTATGTTCCCCAGTTGGATTTGCACCCGTCCTAATTCCAACCACGCCAGAGCGAACCGGGGATATTCCCGAATGGCTTTTTCAAAGCTCTTGCAGCTTGTTCATGAGTCAGGGGATGAAGGAAAATCGTTCCGACGTTCGCGGTACCCCCATCCGTCGAAAGGCCTGCCAGGGTTACGGTTTCCGATGTGAATCCAGGCAACTCGGCCTGCAACTCACAGTTGAGTCCGCCGTCCCTGGTTCCCTTTAGTGCAACCGGTGCACTTGAGCCCCTAAACTCCTCACTGGCATCTGGCACCGCAACCACGCCGCCCCATTCGAGTGAGAAGTAGCCTTTGGAATCGGTGTAACCTGCAGTGTGGACGTTGCCATTGCAGTTACTTTGAATAGTGACCGGACCGGCAGGAACTGCTCCTCCCTCGACTATAACTTTGCCCGAAAGGAAATGAGCCGAGTGTAGATGTTCCCGAGAGTCGAGGTTCGCGAAATTGGTGATGGGCCCTGAGCCAGCGCTGGGCAGCGACGGGAATGCCTGGGCAAAAGAGAGCACGCTTGCCATGAGCAAAATCGGAATCAGGAATACTGCCCTCACTACCCACCTTCCGAATTCTCAGATGAGGGTACTTGCGCCGACAGATGCAGGCGGCAGCCTTCCAAATGCTTGATTTAGCGGGGAAAAATCCCTTAGAAAGGGCGGCGGAAACTCTCAACCATCGCCGGATTACTATCCAGATTGCCTGCGCCAGCTGCCGTGGTGCACCTTGGCCGGGCGAAACTATAATGTCCACAATGTCCACAGAAACTAAAAACCCTCTCAGGGGAAGCTGAGAGGGTTAGCGAATGGCTCCGGATCAAAGGATCAGGCGCGAACCACGTTACCCGCCTGGAATCCCTTGGGACCCTTGAGCAGATCGAACTCCACGGTTTCACCTTCGTTAAGGGTGCGGTAGCCGTTCTCCTGTATGGCGGAGAAATGCACAAACACGTCCTCGCCAGTGGAGCGTTGAATGAACCCGTACCCTTTAGCCCCGTTGAACCACTTCACTGTACCCTTCTCTCTCACAAAAAACTCCTTTCGCTCATCGCGAAGAATTCATTCTTCCCGCCCCTGCGAAGCTCCGATGTTCCGGAGCGCCCCCTCAAAGACGTGAAGAACAAGGTCGCGTTACCGCGTGCGGGCGACTCCGCTCCAAAAGATCAAAGCTCCGACTTCGACACCGAAAGAAACTACGGCGCGAAGCTCGGAGCGCTTGAGACGATGGCGCGAATTTCGACGGCGTAGCACAGAAACGTCAACCCAAACCCGGAAGACTCGCTACTCACATTTCGGTAGCGAGCAGAAGATGATATTCAGGAATATAGCTATTGGCAAGTTAAGAAACGTTCATAAATCTGCTCCACTCACACGTTTTAATAACGCGTGCGACGGTAAAAGATGACGTAGGGTCACCTGCGCTGCCTGCCTTAAACGGCCACAACTCATTGATATTAAGGCCTCAACGCGCCATCCGACCAGGAAACCCGACCCGTGGGCATTGCCCGGGAAAGGAGCGGTGACTCGCCCCACGTTTTTCATCCGGTCATGATGGACGTTCGTGGTGCATGTGCTGCGCGAACATTTGCCCGCGAGTCAGGGCATTGTAACTAGGAATCTGAATGTGCTGATGGCCCGCTCGGCAAGAGGCGCAATTGGTGTCCACTGGCTGTGCTCACACTGACTGGAATTTTTGGCCCGAGGTGATTTTCGCTGCTAATCACATTCTCTTGTGATCACCGTTACATCTCGGCCGATTTCTCCCGCGTAGCATCGAGAACGTTCCTAGCCTGTACCTCGCGCACGCGTCCACCCTAGCAAACTCTATCGGAGTCGTATGTCTTCCAGAATCTGCTCGTGTCTTTTTCTGGCCTTCATTTTAGCGGGCAGCACTGTTTCAGCTGCTGCCCAGCAGCACGGTCAACCGCACAACCAGACACGCTACTCAGCAGATCGGCAGGAAACGCATTTCGCGGAAATTACGCACCCAGCCGGTACCATCTTTGCTGG